>NZ_AMRI01000017.1 GCF_000299915.1 Gallaecimonas xiamenensis 3-C-1 | reverse complement strand
CAAAATCGCTCCCGGCGATTTTGTCGCCTTGTCCTCGCATATAGTCGTTCATTGGATGGACACCGCTTACCTTGTTCGAGATCTTGCACTATATGCCTATTGATGTAGTCTGGTTCGGATGAAACCTGTGGAAGGGATAGCAGAGATGAGATTGTTCTATTTGGAAAGGGACTTTAATTATTCAGCCTACATAACTTGTCATTTTTCTGTAGATGAACGGGTTGAAAATTGATGATTGCTTTACTTGGGCCTAATTCTTTTCGAGGTGTTCTGACTGCACCTAAAGCTAATGGGATTAGCCCATTAATAAGAGGGAAGATTAATATTGGCGGCGATGATGTACGTTGCTATATAAAACCTCAACCAGACGAAATAATGTGCCCATCAAAGAAGGCATTTGTTGACAATATGGAAATTGTCAACGAGGCTTTGGGGTTTGTATTAGCTAAGAGTTTTGGCTTTTATACTCCCGACATCGCCGGGATTATTATATTAAATAGAGAGCAAATCCCAAGAGAGACTGTAGAACAAGTAGATAGAGTATCGTCAAAAAAACAGGATCGATTTATATGCTGGTTCAGTAAGGATATGAATTATCCTAATCTTAGCCAGTCTCGAATAGAAAATGTTAACTTTAAGCCGTTAGAAAATCTTCTAATCAAACGTCTTGCTGATGATCTCAAGCGTCATGATGATACCATCAATATTATCGCCTTCGATGATTGGCTTTTGAATTCAGATCGCCACCTTGGTAATCTGCTTGATGGTCCTGCTAATTCAATTTTTTTGATAGACCATGGGCGGATTTTAAATTATCCAAATTGGAGTGCTTCTGAAATTTTTTCATTGCCACCTAAGACTGTCAATCGGCTTGAGAACTTTATAGAGAATTTTCATTCTGGATGGAAAAATCAGCTCCCAAATAAAAGTAAGCGACAGATGGCAATTTCTCGTTTTAAACTGTTGTTCGAAGAATCTGGAAAGAAAGCAGCGAGAGAGGTTCTTTCTGAATTTGTAAATGATGAAGATGTAGAAGTAGTCGTCAAATATCTTGAAAGTCGGCTGGATCCAGTGGCATATGCTAAGGCATCGGGGCTTTTAATATGAGTGTTCATTCTAAAATATTAGAAAGCATTCCATCCAGTGGTGAAGAGGCCTTGGTGGATGGTAAGTGGAGGCCAATAAGTCTCTGCTTTGATGAGATTGCTCGCGAGTATTTAAATGTTGGAGTGATCTTCGAACATGGAGGGAAGGTCGACGTTAGAATGCTTGATTCATTTGAAAGAATCAAGTGTCTATATGATAAGACGGTAGATATAGATTCGCTCTCCTATTACCTTCATGATATTGAAGACTCAATTGTCAGGTTTAACGGTGAACTACCAGATACATTGTCGGACACTATCCGCCTCGGACAACCTCTCTATGCTTCAGGTAGGGATGCTGATTCTGTAATTGACAGTTTCTTTTATGATGTAGTTACTTTAGGAAGAATAAATTCGAAGAGTAGAGATGCATCCTTCAGGTATCGTTCTACTCAAAAATTAAGAACCCTGATGTTTGAGCTTATTAAGGACGGAATGGGCCTTTCAGCGTCGAGAATTATACAAGAAAAAAAATTCAATCTTAGGATAAAAGATAGTGGCTTCATTGAAATTGACATCCCTCTAATGTCAGGCAAAGCTGCTGGAAGCATCGTTTCTGCCTGGTATAAAAGTCCAATGGTAGTGGAAAATAACCTATTGCAGGCTTCCTCCGATTTATTTCTTTTGAAAAGCAATTCCGATATTGGGAAAGTTTCATTGTCTATTTTAGTTCCAGATATTGATAGTGGATTAAGTAGCCGTGACTATAAAAAGTTAATGGATTTGACCTCCCGTCAATTAGACCGTATGGATAGAGCAGGTATCGAAATAATTGATGCGCATACTGTAGATGGCTTATCTAAAAAGACAGTTAGTTGGTGGGAGGATGTAGCCGCGTGACTTATGATTTTCATGGCTTGATTTTTAAAAGTTTCTTTTCTCGTTATGAAATTTTTTAAATCTAATGGACGATAATGAAGTTTGAGAAAATCATCTATCAACAGATGTGAATTTTAAAGTTCCTGGTTTTATTGCTTGGTATTGCTTGGTATTGCTGGATGGGGCTCTTGGGGCCCCTTTAAGTGCAGCGCCTCGCTGGAAGGAGTGTGAGCGGGCGCGAGGTAGGGATACCGAGCGAGCGGAAGAAGGGCAGGGTGCCCGTGTGCAGCGACCGCGGTAAGCGACTGGAAGCGAGGTTCCCGAAGGGCGCGTAACGCCGGGGGGTCCTTCTTTGCCTACTTTCTTGGACAAGCAAGAAAGCAGGTCGCCCGCCGGGGCGAGTCCCGGCATTTAAATCAACTATTCGTGAAAACAGAGGGAATGAATTTATAAAGTGCTGAGGTTAATCCAGCCAGATACTTCAAATCAGCCGCCCCTGGCAGACAAATTCTAAGCTAAGGGCTGGAGCAAAAAACTCAAAACCTCAGCCGGAACCAGCCCCTTAAGCCCACCCACAACCTCTTCACGGGCCAGCAGCTCAACCTGATAGGCATCGCCATAAAGGGACTGAACCTCGTCAAAGCCAACCGAAAAGGGCGGGCCAGCTTGGGCGGCCTGGTCGTAGTCGAAGGTTACCAGCAGCTGCGGGGCTTGGCGGGTGAGGTCTTGCAGGTGCTGGGCGTACAGAGGGCGCATGTCGCCGGGCAGGGCGACCAGGGCGGCGCGGTCGAAGACGGCGTCCACCGGGCCAAGCTGGCCGGCGTTAAGGGCAAAGATGTCCCCTACCCAGATGGCGATGCCGGGGGCGCTGTAGCAGTGCAGGGGGCCTTTGTCTTCTATCTGGGGTTCTACCCCCAGCTCGGCAAAGAGTTGGCGGATGGCCAGGGGGCTCAGTTCGGCGCCGGCGACATCAAAGCCTTGGGCCAGCAGCCAGGCGATATCCCGGGTCTTGCCGCAAAGGGGCAGGAACAGGCGGGCACCGGGGCTAAGGGCCAGGCGGCCAAGCTGGGCTTGCAGCTGGGGATTACCCTGCTGCTGGTGAAAACCAATCTCGCCACTGGCCCATTTTTGGTGCCAAAAGTCTGCCTGCATAAAAAGGTCCTTGGCTGCCGCCCACCAAGAGGGGGCGGCATGGGGCGGGGTTATTCGGCGCCCAGCTGCTCTTTGACTATCTGGAACAGTTCCCGGTAGTACTTGGGCGGCTTGTTGGCGGCCTTTTCCTTGAGGGCCAGGCGCAGGGCTTGGCGCAGGTGCTGGATATCGACACCGGGGAACTGGTCGATAAAGGCCTGGACGGCGCTGTTGCCTTCGCTCATAAAGCGGTCGCGCCATTGTTCGGCCAGGTGCAGCTTCAGGGTTTCCTGGGCGTGCAGGTTCTTGAGCTTGTCCAGGGCCTGGCGAATGGGCTCGTGGTCGGCCTGGCGCACCAGCTTGGCAACAAACTGGCGTTGGCGGCGAAAGCCTTCGTGCTTGTTGCGGATACGGTGGGCCAGCAGGATGGCTTCACGCAGCTCGTCGTCCAGGGGGATCTTGTCCAGCTGGGCCGGGGCCAGGTCCATCAGTTCCTTGCCGAGGTCCACCGATTCGTTGGCTTCGCGCTTGAGCTCGGACTTGCTGATGTAGATGATTTCTTCGTCGTCGTCTTGTGGGTGCATGGTCTGGGGCATTGGCTAATTTCCCCTATGATAGCAGTTTGCCCGGCCCCTCCGTAGGGGCTGGCTTGTGTTATGCTGCCGGGAAATGCCCAAGATATTCCGAGGTAGCGGTGAGCGACATCATCCAAGACATGAAGGCCGTCGAAGCCCTGGTGGGCCAGGGCCTGGATTACGCCAAGCAACTGGGCGTAACAGGGGCGGAAATGGCCATCAGCCGCCAGACCGGCATCAGCGTCTCCACCCGGCTGGGGGAAGTGGAAAACATCGAGTTCAACAAGGACGGCGCCCTGGGGGTGACGGTGTTTCGGGGCAAGGCCAAGGGCTCGGCGTCCACTTCCGACCTGCGTGTCGAAGCCATCCGTGAAGCGGTGGAAGCGGCCGACCGCATTGCCCGGCTGACCTCGGAAGACGAGGCCAACGGTATGGCCGACCCGGACATGCTGGCCCTGGCCTACCCGGATCTGGGGCTCTACCACCCCGCCGATCTGGACCCGGCCCAGGCCATCGCCTACGCCAAGCGCTGCGAGGAAGCAGCCCTGGCCGCCGACCCGCGCATCAGCAATTCCGACGGCGCCAGCTTTGCCTCCCATACCGGCTTCAAGGTCTACGGCAACACCGCCGGCATGCTGGGCAGCTACCCCAGCAGCCGCCACAGCCTGTCCTGCGTGGTGATCGCCAAAGACGGCGAACAGATGGAACGGGACTACGACTACTCCATTGCCCGCCGCCTTGACCTGCTGGACGACGCCGAGGCCCTGGGCCGCAGCGCCGCCCGCAACACCCTGGCCCGCCTGGGAGCCCAGAAGCTGGGCACCATGCAGGTGCCGGTGTTGTTCCAAGCAGACGTGGCCACCGGCCTGTGGGGCCACCTGGTGGGCGCCATCAGCGGTGGCAGCCTGTACCGCCGTTCCAGCTTCCTGCTGGACAGCCTGGGCACCCAGGTGCTGCCGGATTTCGTGCAGATCAGTGAAGACCCCCATGTGCTGGGGGGCCTGGCCTCCACGCCCTTCGACAGCGAAGGGGTGAGGACAGTCAAGCGCAACATCATCGACGGCGGCGTGCTGCAAACCTACCTGCTGACCAGCTATTCGGGGCGGCGCCTTGGCATGCAGACCACCGGCCATGCCGGCGGCATCCACAACTGGTATGTCAAAGGCAACGGCGACGACTTTGCCGCCATGGTCAAGCGCCTGGACCGGGGCCTTATCGTCACCGAATTGATGGGGCAGGGCATCAACATGGTTACCGGCGACTATTCCCGTGGCGCCGGCGGCTTTTGGGTGGAGAACGGCCAGATCCAGTATCCGGTGTCGGAGATCACCATAGCCGGCAACCTCAAGGACATGCTGATGGGGATCAGTGCCATCGGCTCCGACGAGGAGCGCCGGGGCGGTATCCACACCGGCTCGGTACTGATTGACCGCATGACCATAGCGGGCAACTGAACAAAAACCCCGGCCAAGGCCGGGGTTTTTTATAGGCTGTGCTGGGTCAGCAGCAGGGTAGCGGAGCCCAAAAAGGCAAAGAGTCCCACCACGTCGGTGACTGTGGTGAGCACCACGCCCCCGGCCAGGGCCGGATCTATGCTGAATTTTTTCATCACCAAGGGCACCACCACGCCGGCGGCGGCAGCGGCAATGAGGTTGATGCCCATGGCAAAGGCGATGATGGCGGCCAGGGTCATATCTTCTTTCCAGATGCCGACGATAAGGGCGATAAGCCCGGCCCAGATCAGGCCGTTGAGCAGCCCTATGGCCATTTCCTTGGTGAAGAGGAAACGGGCGTTCTGGGTGCCGATATGGCCAAGGGCCATGCCGCGAATGACCAGGGTCAGGGTCTGGGACCCGGCAATGCCGCCCATGGACGGCACTATGGTCATCAGTACCGCCAGGGTGGCCAACTGGGCCAGGGTATCTTCGAAGAGGTTGGACACCGCCGCTGCCGCCAAGGCGGTGAGCAGGTTGACCCCAAGCCACAGGGTGCGCCGGCCGGTGGACTTGAGCACAGGGGCGAAGGTGTCTTCTTCGTCGTCCAGGCCGGCCATGCTCATCATGGAGTGGCTGGCGTCTTCGCGGATGATGTCCACCACGTCATCGACGGTGATCCGCCCCAGCAGGTGGCCTTCGTCGTCCACCACCGGTGCCGAGTACCAGTCGTAACGGGCAAAGAGCTGGGCCACGTCGGTTTCGGCCATGGTGTAGTGCACCGGCTCTGGCTCGGCGTCCATCACTTCCCGCACCTTGTCGGTGGGAGCGGCGGTGACCAGCACCGACAGGGGCACTTCCCCCACCAGTTTATCGGCCTTGTTGACCACATAAAGGCTGTCGGTGCCCTTGGGCAGCTCGCCACGGCGCCGCAGGTAGCGCATCACCACGTCCACTGTCACGTCCGGCCTCAGGGTCACGGTGTCGGTGTTCATGATGGCGCCGGCGCTGTCGTCGGCGTAGGACAGCACCTGCTCCAGGCGGGACCTGTCCTGGGTGTCCATGGCCTTGAGCACCTTGCGGTACACCTCGTCGGGCAGGCCCCGCAACACATAGGCCAGGTCGTCGGTTTCCATGCCCTCGGTGGCGGCAGCCACCTTGTCGGCGTCCATCAATTTGAGGATGCCGCGCTGCACGTCTTCGGACAGCTCGTCGAGGATGTCCCCTTCCTGGTCCGGGTCTACCAGCTGCCACAGGGCCAGACGGGCCTTGGGAGGGCTGGATTCGAGGAGGTGGGCGACGTCCGCCGGGTCCATGGCGTGAAGCAGCTCCCGGGCACGCACGAACTTGCCCCTGGCCAGCAGGGTACTGATCTGTTCGAAGGCGGGTGGGGCTTTTTCTTCGGCCATGGGACTCCACAGGCTAGGGGGACGGGACAGGCAGTCTAACGCAACTACCGTGAATTATTGATGAGAATGAGGAGCTTAGCTAAGCCGTTGTCGGCCTTATTGATCTTCGTCGAAGCCGGCGTCGATAAGGGCGCTGGCGGCGTTGAGGGCCGCTTCGGCGTCCGGCCCCTCGCAGTGCAAGGTCACCGGTTGGCCCTGGTGGCCTTCCAGTAGCAGCAGCCCCAATACCGAGTCGGCATTGGCTTCCCGGCCCTTGGCCTCCAAGAGGATGGTGGCGTCGAACTGCTGGCTGAGTTTGACCAGTTGGGTGGCGGCCCTGGCATGCAGCCCCAGCTTGTTCTTGAGGATAAGAGTGCGGCTAAGGCGGCTCATCAGCCCTTCATGTCCCGGTGCTTGCGCTGCACGTCCCGGCCCCGGCTTTCGAAGCGGTCCGCCAGTTGTTCGGCGATGAACACCGAGCGGTGCTGGCCGCCGGTGCAGCCGATGGCCACCGTCACATAGGCGCGGTTGTTGCGCTCCAGCTGCGGCAACCAGCTTTCCAGCAGGCCGTCCAGCTGCGCCAGCACCCGGGCCACGTCCTGCTCGGCGGCGAAGAAGTCCTTGACCTGTTGGTCTTTGCCGGTCAGGGGTTTGAGCTCCGGCACCCAGTGGGGGTTGGGCAGGAAGCGCACGTCAAAGACGTAGTCGGCGTCCTTGGGCAGACCGTGCTTGAAACCGAAGGACTCGAACACCATCACCAGCGGCCCTTCCTTCTTGCCCAGGATCCGCTCGCGGATCAGCTCGGCCAACTGGTGGATGGACATGTCGGAGGTGTCCATGCGCAGATCGGCAATGCCGCACAGGGGCAGCAGTCGTTTGCGTTCCAGCTCCAGGGCGTCTTCGAGGCTACGGTTGGATAGCCGCGACAAGGGGTGCAGGCGGCGGGTCTCGGAGAAGCGGCGCAGCAGCACCGATTGGTCGGCATCCAGGTACAGCACCAGTTTGCTGATGTCGTCCGGTAGCCAATCCAGTTCCTGGGTGAGGTCTTCTTCGGCTTCGGGAAGGTTGCGGATGTCGATGCTGACCGCCACCTTGCGCACGTCGTCGCGCAGGGTTTCCATCAGCGCCGGCAGCAGGTTCAGGGGCAGGTTATCAACACAGTAGTACCCAAGGTCCTCCAGGACCTTGAGGGCGACGGACTTGCCGGCACCTGAGGTGCCACTGACGATAACCAGATTCATGCGGCGTCAACGAGGATGCGGTACACCTCGTTATCATCGCTGGCGCTGCGTAGTTTTTTCAAGGTTTCTTTATCAGACAATCGCTTGGCGATGGCTGCCAGGGTGGTCAGGTGGGCCTGACACTGGTCGCTCGGCACCAACAGGGCAAACAGCAGGTCGACCGGCTGGTTGTCGATGGCGTCGAAGTCGATGGCCTGGCTGAGCCTGGCCACCACCGCCACCACCTTGTCGGTGTCGGTCATGCGGCCGTGGGGCAGGGCGATGCCGTTGCCGATACCGGTGGAACCCAGTCGTTCACGGGCCAGCATGGCGTCAAAGGCCGCGTGTGCCGTGATCTGGTTGCACTGGCGAGCGGCGACTTCGCCGATCATTTCCAGTACCCGTTTTTTGGAAAGGCCCGGAGCCAGTGTCACCACGGCGTCCGGGCGCAAGATCTCGTTGAGTTCCATTTAGCGTTGATTGAGCTTTTCTTTGTGCTTAATGATCTGCCTATCGAGCTTGTCGATCAAGCCATCAATGGCGGCATACATGTTTTCATGTTCGCTGGAGGCATGAAGTTCGCCGCCACTGACGTGTAATTTGGCTTCGGCTATCTGCCGGATCTTCTCCACGTTGAGCACCACGTGGACGTTGCTGATGTGGTCGAAGTGACGTTCCAGCTTGGAGAATTTGTCGGACACGTAAGACCGCAGCGGGTCTGTGATTTCGATGTGATGGCCAGTGAGATTGATTTGCATAGTCTCATCCTTATATGCCAGCCCTATAACAGGCTCTTGCGTTGATTGGAGGGCGGTATGTTCAGCGCTTCGCGGTATTTGGCGATGGTGCGCCTGGCAACCTGTATGCCCTGCTCGGCCAACAGCTCCACCATTTTGCTGTCGCTCAATGGTTTCGCGGCGTTTTCCTCTGCAACCAGCTTCTTGATAAAGGCGCGGATCGCGGTGGAAGAACATTCCCCGCCGTCGTCGGTAGCGACGTGGCTGGAGAAGAAATACTTGAGCTCGAAAATCCCTCTTGGCGTATGCAAGTACTTCTGGGTAGTGACGCGGGATATGGTGGACTCGTGCATGTCCACGGCTTCGGCGATGTCGTTGAGCACCATGGGTTTCATGTACTCCTCGCCATATTCAAAGAACCCTTGTTGAAACTGTACTATGCAGCGCGCCACTTTCAACAGGGTTTCGTTCCGCGATTCCAGGCTCTTCAGAAACCATTTGGCCTCTTGGAGGTGGGAGCGGATAAATTGGCTGTCCGACGGGTTACGGGCATGGCGGCTCATGGCCGCGTATTGCTGGTTGATCCGTACCCTGGGCAGGGCGTCGGGGTTGAGTTCCACCAGCCAGCGGCCGCTTTTCTTGGCTACCGACAGGTCGGGCACCACGTATTGGGGCTCTTCGCTGGACACCACGGAGCCGGGCCTTGGGTTGAGGCTCTGAATCAGGCGCAGGGCCTCGCGCAGCTCGTCTTCCTTGAGCTTGGTAACCCGCATCAGGGTGCGGTAGTCACGGTTGCCCAACAAGTCGATATGCTCGTCGATAAGGCGCCTGGCCTCTGCCAACCAGGGGGTGGTGCCGTTGAACTGGCCCAACTGGATCAGCAGGCATTCCTTGAGGTCACGGGCGGCGACACCCACAGGGTCGAAATGCTGGATGCGTTTTAACACCGCCTGCACTTCGTCCAGTTCCAGGTCGTCTATGGCCAGGCTTTCCAGAATTTCTTCGCAGCTTTGGCGCAGGTAACCGTCCGGGTCTATGGCGTCGATGATGGCAAAGGCCACCGCCTGGTCGGTTTCGCTAAAGGGGGTCAGGCGCATCTGCCACAACAGGTGCTGCTGGATATCGTCGACGGTTTCTCCCTGGTAGAGGCTGTCGTCGTCGACGCTGACCGGGCCGGTGCTGGTGGTGCCGGCGGAATAGACCTCGTCCCAACTGGCGTCCACCGGCAGGTCTTCGTCGAGCTTGCGCTCTTCCATCACCTCTGAGGTGTCGGGTTCGGCGGGGCTGTCTTCGAAGTCGTCGCTGGCGGATTCCTTGGCACCGTCCAGTTCGTGGTCGCTGCTGTCAGCGTCGGAGGAGGGCTCGTCGAAGTCCTCGTCCAGGCCGTCTTCGAGCAGGGGATTGGCGTCCAGCGCAGCCTGAATTTCCTGTTGCAGTTCCAGTGACGACAGTTGCAGCAGGCGTATGGCCTGTTGCAACTGGGGCGTCATGGTCAGTTGCTGTCCTATGCGTAGTTGCAGGCTCGGCTTCATCACGAGAGCGATTTCCCTCCGGGCGACGTGCTTGGCGCCGCCTCTTTCTCACTATAGTTGGAACTGCTCGCCCAGATAGACGTCCCTGACCTGCTTGTTGGCCAGGATCGCCTGGGGGGAACCACTGGCGATCAGTTCCCCGTGGCTAACGATATAAGCGTGTTCACAGACTGAAAGCGTCTCACGGACGTTGTGATCTGTAATCAGCACGCCCAGGCCACGGTCCCGCAGGTGCTCGATGATTTTCTTGATGTCGATGACCGAGATGGGGTCCACCCCGGCAAAAGGTTCGTCCAGCAGGATAAAGGCCGGATTGGCGGCCAGGGCCCGGGCGATCTCCACCCGGCGGCGCTCGCCGCCAGACAGGCTGGCACCCAGGCTGTCGCGCAGGTGGCTGATATGGAATTCGTCCAGCAGGGCGTCCAGGGCGTCTTCGCGGCCGGCCTTGTCCAGATCCTTGCGCCGCTCCAGCACCGCCATGATGTTGTCGTGGACGCTCAGCTTCCTGAAGATGCTGGCCTCCTGGGGCAGGTAGCCGATACCGGCCCTGGCCCGCACATGCATGGGTTCGAGGGTCAGGTCCCGCTCGTCTATTTGGATACGGCCCTTGTCGGCCAGCACCAGCCCCACCACCATGTAGAAGGTGGTGGTCTTGCCAGCGCCGTTGGGGCCCAGCAGGCCCACTATCTGGCCGGTTTCCACGGTCAGGCTGACGTCCTTGACCACCTTGCGGCGTTTATAACTCTTGGCCAGGTGCTGCGCTTTAAGAACCGCCATCAGGGATTGCCCTCTTGGCTTTGTTGTTCCTGACCCTGCTGTTCTTCTCCTTGCTGCTCGGTTTCGGGCTGCTCGGTCTCAGGTTGCGGTTCTTCTTTCTTTTCCGGCTCTTTGAACTCGCTGGGTTCGAAGATGGTCACCACCCGGCTCTGGTCGTCTTTGGCCTCGGCGGTCAGGCGCTGGGCCTGCAGGTCATACTGCATGGTGTCGCCCTTGGCCAGGCTGCCCTGCAGCTCGATTTGGGCGTCACCTTTCATCACCACCAGGCGCTGGTTGTCCAGGTAGCGGATCTCGCGGGCCTGGGCCTTGACCCAGCTACCGTCGTTGAGTTTCTGCTGGAAACGCACCGGCTTGCCCTTGGCGACAAAGACCCGCTCGTTGTTGCTGGTGTCGATTTCCATATGGTCGGCGGTGATGCGCAGGCTGCCTTGGACGATTTTCACGTCCCCTTCGTAGATCACGCGCTTTTCGATGCCGTCGGCGGCGTTGCGCTGGCTGGTCACCAGGATCTTCTCGTCGAAGTCCCGGTCGGCGGCGCTGGCCAGCAGTGGCAGTGCCAGGGCCAGAACGGCACTAATGATAATCTTTGGGCTGTTCATATTCGGTACTAACCTGACTCTTGAGGCGGACTTGCTGTCCTTCCAGTTCGGCTTCCAGGCCCACGCCTGAGGTGACATAACCCGGCCCAATAATGGTCACAGGGGCGTCGGTATCCATGGTCTTTTGCACCAGATCCAACTGCAGGTTGTCGGTGTCGACGCGCCTGACCGGTGCATCATCGGTAAGGCTCTGGATGATAACACCGTTTTTAAGGTCGACCAGCCGTTGCCCCGTCACTTTGGCCTGATCGGCGCGGATTTGCCAGGGCTTGTGTTGTTCCTGGTCATAAAGCTCGAAGCGGGGCGCCGTCAGCCAGGTTTCCTGGCGCAGGCTGAAGTGGGTCATGCTGTCGGCATTGACCTGCATGCTCAGCTGGCCTTTGTCGTCGAACTGACGGACCTGCAGGTCTTCGGCGATGCCGTCGGGCTGGTCCACCAACTGGGCCTGACCCTGCTGAGCGGCGTCCTCGTCGTTGCCGGTCCAGTACACCAGGCCAAGGGTGATGGCGAACAGCACCAGGATAAAGAGCAGGGCGCGGTTCACAGGCTGGCCCCCGCCGGGCGCAGACTGTGGCCCTGGCTTTGCAGCAGCAGATCGCACACTTCCCGCACCGCCCCCTGGCCACCCTTGATACCGGTGACATAGTGGGCTGCCTTGGCCACCAGGGGGTGGGCATCGGCCACCGCCAGGCCCAGGCCAACCGATTCGATAAGATCCAGGTCCGGGATGTCGTCACCGATATAGGCCACCTGGGCCGGGGCCAGGTCCAGCTTGGCCAACAGCTCGGCGAAGGCGCCGCGCTTGTCGT
The DNA here is from genome assembly GCF_000299915.1 of Gallaecimonas xiamenensis 3-C-1. Taxonomy (NCBI): domain Bacteria; kingdom Pseudomonadati; phylum Pseudomonadota; class Gammaproteobacteria; order Enterobacterales; family Gallaecimonadaceae; genus Gallaecimonas; species Gallaecimonas xiamenensis. Next base: position 80,979 of record NZ_AMRI01000017.1, on the reverse strand, counting down.
GTTGGCCTTGATAGATATAGGGCACCCCAAGGGCGTTGAAGCGGTCGCTGACGATGCGGCTGTTGCGGCCTGTTATCACCGCCACTTCGATGCCGGCGGCGCGCAGGGCTTTGACCCCGAAGCCGTCGCGGGTGTGGAAGGCCTTGAGCTCTTCACCGTTATTGCCAAGGTAGATGCGGCCGTCGGAGAAGACCCCGTCCACATCGCACACCAACAGCTTCACCTGCTGAAAACGTTCCCATATTGCCGGCGTTACCGGGCCGTAGAGGCTGTCCTGCATTCAGAGCACTCCTGCACGCATCAAGTCTTGGGTATTGAGTGCGCCTATGGGCCTGTGGTTCCCGTCCACCACGAAAAGGCCGTTGATCTTGCGCTCCTCCATCAGGTGCAGGGCCTCGGCCGCCAGCATCTGCGGTGACACAGTGACACCGCCCTTGGTCATCACCTTGTTGATGGGAACGGTGCGCACGTCGTGGCCGGCATCCAGTACCCGGCGCAGGTCGCCGTCGGTAAAGAGGCCGCGCAGCACGCCTTTGTCGTCCACTACCGCTGTCATGCCAAGACCCTTGCGGGTCATTTCCAAGAGGGCGTCGCGCAGCAGGGTCTGCTCGCTGACCGTGGGCACGGCTTCGCCGGCGTGCATCACATCTTCGATGCGCAGCAGCAGGCGTTTACCCAGGCTGCCGCCGGGGTGGGACAAGGCAAAGTCGTCGGCGGTAAAGCCACGGGCGTGCAGCAGGGCTACCGCCAGGGCGTCACCCATGGCCAGGGTGGCGGTGGTGGAAGCGGTGGGGGCCAGGTTAAGGGGGCAGGCCTCCTTTTCCACCGCTACGCTCAGATGCACGTCGCTGTGGCGTGACAGGGTAGACTCGGGCTTGCCGGTCATGGCGATAAGGGGCACGCCCATGCGTTTGAGCACCGGCAGCAAGGTGGTGATTTCCTGGGTCTCACCTGAGTTGGAAATGGCCAACACCACGTCCTGGTCGGTGATCATGCCCAGATCGCCGTGAGAGGCTTCGCCGGGGTGGACAAAAAAGGCCGGGGTGCCGGTGGATGCCAGAGTGGCGGCGATTTTGCCGCCGATATGACCAGATTTACCCATGCCTGTGACAATGACTTTGCCAGGGCAGTCGAACAGGATCTGGCAGGCGTGGTCGAAGGATGCGCCCAGAGACTGGTACAGTCCTTCGATCGCGGCTTTTTCGATCTCAAGGACAGTGCGGCCAAACTGGGAAAAGTCACGCTTTACCATGGGGACTCCTTACTGAAGATGGCGAGAGTATAAAAAAGGCTGGCCCGATAAGCGACAAAGGCGACACCCGCTGCCGCTTTAAATAAGGAAATCTGGGCACTATTAATGGATTTGGAGGAAAAAATTGGCTAAGGATACCGATGTCTGACCGAGGTAAGTATTCGCTCCGGGCCAGGACAGCCCTGGGGTTCAGGGGCAATTCAGCGGTTGCTGAATACCCTTTCGAACGTTTTGTTGCAATTATTGGCATTGCTTTGCCATCTGAGCCCTTTGCTACAATGCCCGCCCTAGCGAGATCAGGACTACGTGGATGAGCGCCGATCGCCCTCTAGTTGAAATCAAGAACATGACATTCAGTCGCGGTGACAGGGTCATCTACGACGATATCAGCCTGACCATTCCGGTCGGCAAGGTCACTGCCATCATGGGCCCCAGCGGCATCGGCAAAACCACCTTGCTGCGCCTGATTGGCGGCCAGTTGCGCCCGGACAAGGGGCAGATACTCTTTGACGGCCAGAATGTACCGTCTTTGTCCCGCAGCCAGCTGTTCCAGGCCCGCAAGCGCATGAGCATGCTGTTCCAGAGCGGCGCCCTCTTTACCGACATGACGGTGTTCGACAACGTAGCCTTCCCGCTGCGCGAGCACACCGAACTGTCGGAGGCCCTTATCCGCAAAATCGTGCTGATGAAGCTTGAAGCGGTGGGGCTGCGCGGCGCCAACGGCCTGATGCCGGGTGAGCTGTCCGGCGGTATGGCCCGCCGCGCCGCCCTGGCCAGGTCCATTGCCCTGGACCCGGACATGATCATGTACGACGAGCCCTTTGCCGGGCAGGACCCCATCTCCATGGGGGTTATCGTCAACCTTATTCGCCGTCTCAACGACGCCCTGGGCCTGACCTCTGTGGTGGTGTCCCACGACGTGGAAGAGGTGCTGTCCATTGCCGACTACGTCTACGTGGTGGCGGACAAGAAGGTCATAGGGCAGGGGACTCCGGCCCAGCTCAAGGAAAGCAACTCGCCCCAGCTGACCCAGTTCCTTCAGGGTGAGCCGGACGGCCCTGTCCGTTTCCACTATCCGGCGCCGGATTACCGTAGCGACCTGAAAGGAGAGGCCCGCTGATGTTTGATTCCATCGCCCGTCTGGGCCGTTCCGGCCTGACCTTGACCAGCAGCATTGGCCGCGCCTTCTTGATGATGGTCTCGGCCGTGGCCTGCTGGCCCAGGCTAAAAAGCCTGCACCTGCTGGTGCGCCAGGTCTATGTGGTGGGGGTGCAATCCCTGCTGATCATCATCGTCTCCGGCCTCTTTATCGGCATGGTGCTGGGCCTGCAGGGCTACACCATACTGGTGGACTACGGCGCCGAGGCCTCCCTTGGGCCCATGGTGGCCCTGAGTATTTTGCGGGAGTTGGGCCCCGTGGTGACGGCGCTGCTCTTTGCTGGCCGCGCCGGCTCTGCGCTGACCGCCGAAATCGGCCTGATGAAGGCCACCGAACAGCTTTCCAGCCTGGAAATGATGGCCGTCGACCCCCTCAAAAGGGTGATAGCGCCCCGTTTCTGGGCCGGCGTCATCGCCATGCCGCTGCTTACCGCCATCTTCTGCGCCGTTGGTATCTGGGGCGGCAAGATAGTGGGTGTGGATTGGCTTGGGGTGGATGCCGGTACCTATTGGTCGGTGATGCAATCGGCCGTGGACCTGGTGGACGACATCCTCAACGGCTTCGTCAAGAGCCTGGTGTTCGCCCTGGTGGTGACCTGGATCGCCGTCTTCAACGGCTATGACGCTGTGCCCAACTCGGAAGGGATCAGCAAAGCGACCACCCAGACAGTGGTGCATTCATCCCTGGCGGTACTGGGTCTGGACTTTATTCTGACGGCATTGATGTTTGGAAACTAATTATGCAAAACAGTCGCAAAATTGAATTGTTGGTGGGCTTTTTCATCCTGCTGGGCGTAGCAGCCATACTGGTCCTGGCCCTGCGTGTGGCTAACGGCAGCACCGGCGGCAACGGCAGCAGCTACACCCTGTACGCCAAGTTTGAGAACGTCGGTGGCCTCAAGGTCCGCTCCCCGGTCAAGGTGGGCGGCGTGGTGGTGGGCCGGGTGGACAGCATCAAGCTGGACGACCACGACTTTACCCCTGTGGTGGCCATGTCCATCAACGCCGACTACGAGAAATTCCCGGAAACCAGTTCCGCCGCCATACTCACCTCCGGTTTATTGGGTGAGCAATACATTGGCCTGCAACCCGGCTTTCAGGATGAGTCCATTTCCATGCTCAAAGATGGCGACTACATTGAAGACACCAAGTCCGCCTTGGTGCTGGAAGAGTTGATCGGCCAGTTCCTGTTCGGCCAGTCACACGACTGAGGAGTTACCCCTTATGTTCAAACGATGGATCACCGCCGCCCTGCTGATCATGGGCACCAGCACCCTGGCCCAGGCCGTGGAAGTAGACCGCAAAGACCCTTACTCCATGGTGGAGCAGGCCGCCCAGCAGGCTTTTGACCGCCTCAAGGCCGAGCAGCCCCAGGTCCAGCAGGACCCCAACGTCCTCAAGGTTATTGTCCGTGACGAGCTGCTGCCTTATGTGGATTACCGCTATGCCTCTTTGAAGGTGATTGGCCGCAATCTGCCCAAGGTGTCTGCCGACCAGCGTGACCGCTTTATCGGTGCTTTCAAGAACTACCTGGTCACCACCTATGCCCAGGCCTTCACCCAATATCGTGACCAGCAGGTGTCCTTCGAGCGTTCCGACCTGGACCCGAATCGCCAGCAGAAGATAGCTTCGGTCAAGGCCCGCATCATCGAAACCGGCCGCCCCGAAATCAGCCTGATCTTCAAGGCCCGCCTCAACAGCAAGACCGGTGACTGGGGCGTTTACGACATGGTGGCCGAAGGCATCAGCCTGTTGGCTTCCAAACAAGCCGAGCTGGAAGGCCTTATTCGCCAAAAAGGCATCGATGAAGTGACAGAGATGCTCAAGGAAAAGGCCGAAGTGCCGATCACCATCAAGAAAGAGGACAAGGCCGCATGAGCCTTGATATCCGCTGGCAAAGCCCCGAGCTGCAGTTGGCCGGAACCCTGGACCGCAACACGGTGCCGGGGCTCTGGCAACGGCGGGCCAGCTTTGTGGGCCTCAAGACCCTGGCCGTGAACGGTTTGGACAAAGTAGACACCGCCGGCCTGGCGGTGCTGCTTGATCTTTGTGAACGTTACCCTGAGGTGCGGGTCACCGGGGCTTCTGAAAGGCTCAAAAAGCTGGCAGAATTGGGCGATCTTGAAGATATTCTGCCCATCGAGCATTCATGACCAACCAAGAACTCGAGCAACAGCTCCGTGACAGCCTCAATTTGGACGAAGTCATAGTCCGTAATGACGGTAGTCACTACAACATCATCGCCGTCGGCGCCTGCTTCGACGGCCTGCGTTCGGTAAAGCGCCAACAACTGGTGTATGGCCCCCTGACCGACGCCATTGCCGATGGCTCTGTGCACGCCGTATCCATCAAGACCTTCACTCCTGCCGAATGGGCGCGCGATAAAAAGCTGCTCATGCTCGGCCAGTAACGACAGACTCTCCTATGGATAAACTGCTTATTACCGGCGGCGCCCCGCTGGCCGGCAGCGTCGCCATCAGCGGCGCCAAGAACGCTGCCTTGCCGATCCTGTTTTCCACCCTGTTGGCGGACGGCCCCGTAACCCTGACCAACATCCCCCACCTCAACGATGTCACCACCACTATCGCCCTGTTGGGGCGCCTGGGTGCCGATATTACCCTGGGGGACAACATGACGGTGGAAGTGGACCCTCGTCCGGTCGACCAACATGTGGCCCCCTATGATCTGGTGCGCACCATGCGTGCCTCCATCCTGGCCCTGGGGCCCCTGGTGGCCAAGTTCGGCAAGGGCGAAGTGTCCCTGCCCGGCGGCTGCGCCATCGGTGCCCGCCCGGTCAACCTGCATATCCACGGCCTGGAGCTGATGGGTGCCGAGATCCTGGTGGAGCACGGCTACATCAAGGCCCAGGTCCCTGGCGGCCGCCTCAAGGGCGCCCACATCTTCATAGATATGGTGTCGGTCACCGGCACCGAGAACCTGATGATGGCCGCCGTGCTGGCCGATGGCCGTACCGTCATTGAAAACGCCGCCCGTGAGCCGGAAGTGGTGGACCTGGCCAACTGCCTTATCGCCATGGGTGCCAAGATCCAGGGTGTCGGCACGTCCAAGCTGACCATAGACGGTGTGGAGCGCCTGGAAGGGATCACCTACAGCGTGCAGCCGGACCGTATCGAAACCGGTACCTTCCTGGTGGCTGCCGCCGTTACCCGTGGCAGTGTGACCTGCACCAACACCGATCCCAGCCTGCTCGAAGCGGTGCTGGCCAAGTTGGAAGAAGCCGGTGCCGAAATCGAAACCGGGGACGACTGGATCCGCCTGGACATGCACGGCAAGCGCCCAAAGGCGGTGGACGTGACCACGGCCCCTTATCCGGCTTTCCCCACCGACATGCAGGCTCAGTTCACTGTGCTCAATGCGGTGGCCGAAGGCTCGGCGCGGATCAAGGAAACCATCTTTGAGAACCGCTTCATGCACGTGCCTGAGCTGTCCCGCATGGGTGCCGACATCAGCCTGGACGGCAACAACGCCCTGGTCAAAGGGGTGGAGCACCTGTCCGGTGCCCAGGTGATGGCCACGGACCTGCGCGCCTCGGCCAGCCTGGTGATCGCCGGCCTGTTGGCCGACGGGGAAACCCTGGTGGACCGCATCTACCACATTGACCGTGGTTATGAGTGCATCGAGGACAAGTTCTCCAAGCTCGGCGCCAACATCCGCCGGGTCAAATAAGAAAAGGCGCCGTAAGGCGCCTTTTTTGTATGGGAATGTCAGTAGTCCGGTGGCCTTTCTCCCACCATCACCTTGAGGGTCAGCTTCTGCTCCTTGCGCACCACCGCCACCTCTATGGTGGTGCCGGGCTTGGTTTCAGCCACCAGGTCCATGGCTTCCAGGCCGTTGCGGATGGGCTTGCCATCGATACCGACAATAAGATCCCCCACCTTGATACCCCCTTTGGCTGCCGGCGAGTCCTTGTCCACGGCGGTGATCAGCGGCGGCTGGGTCATGATGGGGACCCTCGGCTGCTGGTAGTTGACCCCGAAATAGCCCCGGATCACCCGGCCGTTTTCCACCAGTTCCTTGAGGATCTTGGCGGCCAGGGTGTAGGGAATGGCAAAGCTGATGCCGGGCACGTCCACCCGCTGCGACAGGTGGAAAAGGGCGGTGTTGATACCCACCAGTACCCCGTTGGTATTGACCAGGGCGCCACCGGAGTTGCCGGCGTTGATGGCGGCATCGGTCTGCAGGAAGTCCTGGTAGCCGGTGGAGCTCATGCCGGAGCGGCCGGTGGCGGAAATGATGCCCTGGGTGATGGTCTGGCCGATGTTGTAGGGATTGCCTATGGCCAGTACCAGATCCCCCACCTGGGCTTCGTTATGGGTGTCCTGGGGGATAACCGGCAGGTTGTCCAGATCCACCTGCAGTACTGCCAGGTCGGTCAGTGGGTCAGTGCCCACTAACTCTGCGTAGGAAACCCGGCCGTCCTGCAGTGCCACCACTATCTGGTCGGCATCGTCGATGACGTGGTAGTTGGTGAGGATATGGCCCTTGGCGGTCATGATCACTCCAGAGCCCAGGCCCTTGATGGTGCCTCGCTGCTCATAGAGGTTGGTGCCGGCGTTGCTGACCGAGTAGATGTTGACTACGGCCGGGGCGGCCCGGCGCACCGCCGTGGAGAAAGACAGGATCGGCGGGAAGTTGTCTTCCTTGCGGAACAGGCTCTGGGTCTGGTCCTGGGACTGGCGCAATGTGGGGAAGAAGGTGAGCAGCAGGGCCGCAAGGATCAACCCCAGAAGTATCGCTTTGCCCACGTCTTTGAAAAGGCGCCCCATCAACCCAGCCTGTCAGTCGAATAAAGAGCGAGCATAGCAGGTTTACCCAGGCAGCAAAAAGGGGCCTGGCGGCCCCTTTACATTCAGATACACAGTGTTAGCGGATCACCAGGTAGAGGCTGGTGCGGCCACGGATGATGTTCAATGCCAGCACACCGCCGTCACCGTTGCTGTCGAGGATCTTCTCGAGATCCTTGACCGTCTTCACCCGCTGGCGGTTGACGCCGACGATGATGTCACCCTGTTCCAGGCCGGTGTAGGCAGCAGGGGAGCGCTCAGCCACCTTGGTGACCTTGATGCCCTTGCTGTCGTTCTCGAACTCGGCACCGTCCAGGCGCGGATGCAGGGCTTCACCGGCGGCTTCTTTGGCGTCGGACTGGCCGGTCAGGGTGACGGTGACGGTTTTCTCGTCGCCGTCGCGAACCAGGCCCAGTTTGACCTTGGCCCCTTCACCCAGAGTGGCCACCTTGGCGCGCAGTTCGCCGAAGCTCTTCACCGCCTTGCCGTCGATATGGGTGACGATGTCACCGGCCTTGATCCCGGCCTTATCGGCAGCGGAGTCTTCCAGCACCTGGGAAACAAAGGCCCCTTGGCCGGACTTGTAGCCCATGGCCTTGGCCAGCTCATGGGTCAGCTCGCCGCCCATGATGCCCAGGTAGCCCCGACGCACTTCACCGTGGTCGACTATCTGCTTGACCAGGTTCTTCATCATGTTGACCGGGATGGCAAAGCCGATACCGATGTTGCCGCCGTTGGGGCCGATGATGGCGGTGTTGATGCCGATCAGCTCGCCACGGAGGTTGACCAGGGCGCCACCGGAGTTACCTCTGTTGATGGCGGCATCGGTCTGGATGAAGTTTTCCAGGTTTTCCACCTGCAGGTCGCTGCGGCCCAAGGCCGAGACGATGCCTGAGGTAACGGTCTGGCCCAGGCCAAGGGGGTTGCCGATGGCCACCGCAAAGTCACCGACCCGCAGTTCGTCGGAGTCGGCCTGTTGGATCTGGGTCAGGCCGTCGGCCTCGATCTGCAGCAGGGCGATGTCCACGTCCTTGTCGGCGCCAATCTTCTTGGCCTTAAAGGTGCGGCCGTCGGTCAGGCTGACTTCAATCTTGTCGGCCTCGTCCACCACGTGGTTGTTGGTGACCACATAGCCGTTCTTGGCGTCGATGATGACACCTGAGCCCAGGCCTTCGAAGGGCTGCTCCCGGGTTTGTTCCTGGGGGGCATTGGGGCCGAAGAAGAAGCGGAAAGCATCGGGGATCCGCTGGCGCGACACATGGGTGCCGGCCACGTTGATGCTGACCACAGCCGGGGTTACTTGCTCCAGCATGGGGGCCAGGCTGGGCATTTCCTGGCCGGCCACGTTGCCCGGCAGGGCAGCCTGAGCCGGCAGGGTAGCGAGGGAAGCGGAACCCAACAGGGCCGCAGACACAAGGATAGAGAGAGGCTTCATTCGTACTGAATCTCCTAAAAATACAAAGGCTGTTTCAGTCTTGGCTCAATCACTGACCTTGGGAGATGTTAAAAAGTTCCAGATTTATTTCTTGATAAGGCCATGACGCTCATGGGAATAGTCCCGTGGCGGCTCGGTAAGCAGGTCAAGCTGTTGCTCGGGTTCCGGCTCCTCGGTATAGCGCAGGGACAACACGTCGGCGTCCAGGCTCAGCAGGGTGCCGGCACCTTCGCTGACATGACGGGCCAGGCGGTCGTAGTCCTTGGCCAACTGCTTCATCATCTCGGCACTCTCTTCGAAGTGGTCCTTGACGTCTTCCTTGTACTGTTCCAAATCCAGCTGGGTCTGCTCCAGTTCCTGGCGCAGTTTATCCTCTCCCAGGGGGGTGGTGCCCCGCAGGCGGCCTATCACCAGGCCCACTACGATGCCCACGACGAAACAAATTGCGTAATTGATGATGGACATTGCCACTCCCGTCCTTAAGTTCTGTTTCCAATATACCTGCAAGCCAGGGTCCGTGGTACCATGCCCGCCCTCATTTTGGCCCTGAAGAGACCCTGATCCGATGACTCCCTGGCAGCGCTATCAAGCGGACTTGGCCCGCCCGGAATTCATGCATGACGCCGCGCAGGAGCATGCCGTAAGGCAACTGCAACGCCTCTATGATGACTTCTGCGCTCGGGAAACCCAGCCGGCGTCCGGGCTCAAGGGGTTGTGGAATCGGGTGCGCAAGGCCCCCAGGGCCAAGGTCCAGGGGATCTACTTCTGGGGTGGGGTCGGTAGGGGTAAAACCTACCTGGTGGACACCTTCTTCGAGTGCCTGCCCACCGAGCGTAAGCTGCGCGCCCACTTCCACCGCTTCATGCACCGGGTGCACCAGGAGCTGAAAGTCTTCAAGGGTGAGACTGATCCCTTGCTGAAGATCGCCGACAAAATTGCCGGCGAGGCGGACATCATCTGCTTCGACGAATTCTTCGTCTCCGACATTACCGATGCCATGCTGCTGGGCACACTGTTCGAGGCCCTATTCGAGCGCGGCATCATACTGGTGGCCACCTCCAACATCGTGCCGGACGAGCTGTACCGCAACGGCCTGCAGCGGGCCCGCTTCTTGCCGGCCATCGCCCTTATCAAGGCCAACTGCGACGTGGTCAACGTCGACTCCGGCATCGATTACCGGCTCCGTACCCTGGAACAGGCCAAGCTATTTCATTATCCCTGTGACCAGCAGGGCCGGGACCAGCTGCAAAGCTACCTGGGGCAGTTGGCCACCGAGCCGGCCCGTCAAGACGTTACCCTGGAAGTGGAAGGGCGGCCCATCGCCGCCCTGGCCGAGGCTGACGGGGTGCTGCTTATCGACTTTGCCGCCCTCTGTGATGGCCCCCGCAGCCAGGCCGACTACATGGAGCTGGCCCGCCTTTACCATTCGGTGCTGGTCAGCGACGTGTTCCAGATGGGCGCCAACAAGGAAGACGTGGCCCGCCGTTTTATCGCCATGGTGGACGAGTTCTACGAGCGGGGCGTCAAGCTCATCATGCTGGCCGAGGTGGACATGTTCAGTCTCTACGCCGGCGAGCGGCTGCAGTTCGAGTTCCAACGCTGCCTGTCGCGCCTGCAGGAAATGCAATCCAAGGAATATCTCGCCAGACCCCACAAGCCCTGAGGTTGGCCGAAAATTGGACGTGACCTCGCGGATTTACATGCGTATAATCCGCGCAGCCCCACGTTACAACCTGCCCAATGAGGGCAGCGCATATGTCACCCGCCAACATTCGAAGGGATGTCGTGGCAGGTTTTGCACATGGTGCGGGCACTGAACAGCCCGCACGGGTATGTAACAATACGAAATTGGGTTAACTTGATGAAAACTTTCGTAGCTAAGCCAGAAACCGTAAAACGTGACTGGTATGTGGTTGACGCCGAAGGCAAAACCTTGGGCCGTATCGCCACTGAAATCGCCACGCGCCTGCGCGGCAAGCACAAGCCTGAATACACTCCTCACGTTGACACCGGCGACTACATCGTCGTTATCAACGCTGAGAAAGTCGTTGTGACCGGTGCCAAATCCAAAGACAAGATGTACCACGCTCACTCCGGTTTCCCGGGTGGTCTGAAGTCCATCAGCTTCGAAAAGCTGCAAGCCAAGAAGCCGGAAATGATCATCGAAGCGGCCGTTAAAGGCATGCTGCCACGTGGTCCGCTGGGTCGTGCCATGTTCCGTAAGCTGAAGGTTTTTGCCGGTGCTGAGCACAAGCACACTGCACAGCAACCTCAGGTCCTTGACATCTAATACGGAATTCGAGAAATGGCAGACAATCAATACTACGGCACTGGCCGTCGCAAAAGCTCCACCGCTCGTGTCTTCATCAAACAAGGCACCGGTTCCATCACCATCAACAAGCGCACTCTGGAAGAGTACTTCGGTCGCGAAACTGCCCGCATGGTAGTTCGTCAGCCGCTGGAGCTGGTTGAGATGACCGAGAAGCTGGACCTGTACATCACCGTTTCTGGCGGTGGTATCTCCGGTCAAGCTGGCGCCATCCGCCACGGCATCACCCGTGCCCTGATGGAATACGACGAGTCTCTGCGTCCGGCCCTGCGTAAAGCTGGCTTCGTGACCCGTGATGCTCGTGAAGTTGAGCGTAAGAAAGTCGGTCTGCGTAAAGCACGCCGTCGTCCTCAGTTCTCCAAGCGTTAATACGCTTCTGGACTGGAAAAAGCCCGGCACTGCCGGGCTTTTTTATGCCTGCTCTCCAGCCCTCGAAAAAAGCGTTTTCCTTGTTTTTTTTGAGGTTTTTTTTTATGCTTTAGGCGATTTTATAACCTGAATCCAGGTCCCCTCGACAAGGAAAGCAGCACCCACTTGCCCGGGAGATCTTGTGAGCCGAAGGCCGCGAGACTATATAAAAACGGCGCGGCTATCGTTCCACATACGGAGAACAATGGATGAGCAATGCGCCTGTAGATACCGGTCGACGCCGGTTTCTGACTTGGACCACTGCTGTAGTGGGTGCAGTCGGGGCCGGTTATGCAGCAGTCCCTTTTATCGCCTCCTGGAATCCCAGCGCCAAAGCCAAGATAGCCGGCGCTCCTGTGCAAGTGGACATCTCCAAGCTCGAAACCGGCCAGCTGATCCTGGTCAAATGGCGTGGCAAGCCGGTTTGGGTGGTCAAACGTAGCCAGGAAGTACTGGATAACCTGGGCAAGCACGACGACAAGCTGCGCGACCCGGGGTCTGACGAAGGGCAGCAGCCCGACTACGCCAAGAATCCGACCCGCTCAATCAAACCCGAGATCTTCCTGGCGGTGGGTATTTGTACCCACTTGGGCTGTTCCCCCACCTACCTCAAGGGTGACTTTGCCCAGCAGGTGGAAGGCATCAACTACGGCTTCTTCTGCCCCTGCCACGGCTCCACCTACGATATGGCCGGCCGGGTCTTCCAGAATGTACCGGCGCCGCTGAACCTGGTGGTTCCCAACCACTACTATGTGGATGAAACCACCATACTGGTGGGCCTGAACGAAGGGGAGGCCACCGCATGAACAAGCTGATCGCCTGGATAGATGCCCGCATCCCCATGACGGCGACTTGGGACAAGCACGTCGGCAAGTATCCCGCGCCCAAGAACTTCAACTTCTGGTATTTCTTTGGGTCTCTGGCCATGTTGGTGCTGGTAAACCAGATCCTCACCGGCATCTGGCTGACCATGAACTACAACCCCAGTGCCGAAGGGGCCTTTGCCTCCGTCGAATACATCATGCGGGACGTGGATTACGGCTGGTTGCTGCGCTACCTGCACTCCACCGGCGCCTCGGCCTTCTTTATCGTGGTCTACCTGCACATGTTCCGGGGCCTGATGTATGGCTCCTACCAAAAGCCCAGGGAGCTGCTGTGGATCTTCGGCATGCTCATTTTCCTGTGCCTGATGGCCGAGGCCTTCATGGGCTACCTGCTGCCCTGGGGCCAGATGTCCTACTGGGGGGCCCAGGTCATTATATCCCTGTTCGGTGCCATCCCGGTGATAGGGGACGACCTGACCCTGTGGATCCGTGGTGACTACGTGATCAGTGGCGCCACCCTCAATCGCTTCTTCGCCCTGCACGTCATAGCCCTGCCGCTGGTGCTGGTGGTGCTGGTGTTCCTGCACATCATCGCCCTGCATGAAGTGGGCTCCAACAACCCGGATGGTATCGAGATCAAGAAGAACAAGGACGAGAACGGCTGGCCCAAGGACGGCATTCCCTTCCACCCTTACTACACCGTCAAGGACATAGTGGGTGTGGCCGGTTTCCTGTTGCTGTTCTGCTACGTCATCTTCTTTATGCCGGAGGGGGGCGGGTATTTCCTGGAGCCGCCCAACTTCGAACCGGCAGACCCCCTGAAGACCCCGGAGCACATAGCGCCGGTCTGGTACTTCACCCCCTTCTATGCCATTTTGCGGGCGGTGCCGGACAAACTGTTTGGGGTTATCGCCATGTTTGCGGCGATCATCTTCCTGTTCCTGCTGCCTTGGTTTGACCGCTGCAAGGTGCGCTCCATCCGCTACCGCAGCGGCCTGCACAAGTTCAACCTGGCCCAGTTTGCCGCCTCCTTCTGTATCCTCGGCTACCTGGGGGCACAGCCGGCCACACCCGTGCATACCCTGATCGCCCAGATCTGCTCTTTCACCTACTTTGGCTACTTCGGGCTACTGTGGCTCTACAGCAAGAACGAGAAAACCAAGCCGGTTCCAGAGAGGGTGACATTCAAATGAGACAGTTACTGATCGCATGCCTGCTGATGTTGCCCAACCTGGTGCTGGCCGCAGGCGGCCACCAAGTGCACCTGGACAAGGCCGATTATGACCTTACCGACCAGGCCTCCTTACAGCGTGGGGCCCGGATGTTCATGAACTACTGCCTGGGTTGCCACCAGATGCAGTACCAACGTTACGTCCGTAGCGCCGACGATCTGGGTATCCCCCATGACCTGATGGAAGAAAACTTGATTTTCACCGGGGCAAAAATCGGCGATCATATCCGCAATGCCATGCCCGCCGAGCAGGCGGCCAACTGGTTTGGTAAAGTACCCCCTGATCTGACCCTGGTGGCCAGGGTCCGAGGGCCGGATTGGATATACACCTATCTGCGTTCCTTCTATGTGGACGAGACCCGTCCCTGGGGAGTGAACAACGAGGTATTTAAAGATGTGGGCATGCCGCATGTCCTGCAGGAATTGCAGGGGGTGCCGCGCAAGGTCTACGAAACCCGTCTGGTGGACGGCGAAGAGAAGCAGGTTTACGCCGGCATTAAAGCCGACGGTACCGGAGAGCTGAGCGAAGAAGAATATGACAAGGCCGTTCTGGATCTCGTCAACTTCCTCGTGTATACCGGAGAGCCGATGCGCCTGGAGGCCGAAAGCATCGGCTGGAAGGTGCTGGTATTCTTAGCCATCTTCTTTGTGATTGCCTACTTCTTGAAGAAAGAATACTGGCGCGACGTTCACTAAGGACATTCCCACAGCAATGGGGGCGGGTGCCTCCATTGCTGTTTTTGCGTTTATTTCTGGAGGCTTAAGATGGCGTTAGCAGCCAACAAACGCTCTGTGATGACTCTTTTTGGTGGCAGTGCCGACATGTACAGCCACCAGGTTCGTATCGTGCTGGCCGAGAAAGGCGTGACCTACGACATCGTTGAAGTCGATCCGAGCAACCCGCCGGAAGATCTGGTGGAGCTCAACCCCTACGTCAGCGTACCGACCCTGGTTGACCGTGAAGTCACCCTGTTCCGTGCCAACATCATCAACGAGTACCTGGACGAGCGCTTCCCGCACCCGCCGCTGATGCCGGTTTACCCTGTGCTGCGCGGCAATGCCCGCCAGACCATGTACCGTATCGAGAAAGACTGGTACGAACTGGCCGAGCGCATCGCCAAGGGTGAGAAAGCCGCCGAGGCCCGCCAGGAGCTGCGTGAAGGCCTGTTGGCCCTGGGCCCGCTCTTTGCCGACACCCCCTACTTCCTCAGCGAAGAATTCGGCCTGGTGGACTGTGTACTTGCCCCGTTGCTGTGGCGTCTCAACCACCTGGGTATCGAGCTCAGTGGCCGTGGTGCCAAAGAGATCCGCACCTACATGGCGCGTATTTTTGAGCGTGAGTCCTTCCAGGCGTCCCTGTCCGACTTCGAGCGGGAGCTGGGCCATGGCGCCTGAGCGCCTGCTCAAGCCCTGCCGGCCGCACCTGCTGCGGGCCTATTATGAGTGGTTGCTGGAAAACGACCTGACCCCGCACCTGGTGGTGGATGCCACCCAGGACGGGGTCGAGGTGCCCCTGGAACACGTGCGTGACGGACAGATCGTCCTGAACGTCGGGCCCAGTGCGGTAGGGCAGCTGAGCCTTGGCAACAACGACATCGTCTTCAGCGCCCGCTTCGGCGGCGTACCGCGCCGGGTGGTTGTGCCCCTGGCGGCGGCCTTGGCGATCTATGCCCGTGAAAACGGTACCGGTACCGTCTTCGAGGACGAGCCCTACTACGAGGCCCTGCGCGAAGGCAAAGTGGCCTTGGAAGGGGACAACCCGGACGACGATCCAGAGCCGCCCAAACCGGGCAAAAAGGCGCCTTTCCTGAAAGTCGTCAAATAAAAAACCGGCCATTGGCCGGTTTTTTATTTGGGCAAATCCTTAGCGGTATTGGAACACTTTCACCACCCGGCTCACACCGGGGACGTTGCGGGCGACCTCAGTGGCCATGTTACCTTCCTCGTGGCTGACCATACCCATCAGGAACACCTCGGAGTTTTCGGTGACCACCTTGATGGCGGAGGAATCCACATCGGCACCGAACAGTTTGCTTTTGACCACGGAGGTCAGCCAGGTGTCGTGGGTACGGGTGGACAGGCGGGTAGG
This sequence comes from Gallaecimonas xiamenensis 3-C-1, assembly GCF_000299915.1. NCBI lineage: Bacteria > Pseudomonadati > Pseudomonadota > Gammaproteobacteria > Enterobacterales > Gallaecimonadaceae > Gallaecimonas > Gallaecimonas xiamenensis. The sequence goes on along the minus strand of NZ_AMRI01000017.1, from coordinate 65,448 downwards.
GGTCATCAGGCGGATCTGGTTGTTGACCTTGCGCACCCCTTGGATCTTCTGGGTCTCGCTGAGGATCTTGGCGCGCAGGGCTTCCCCTGGCGCCTGGCCTATCAGCAACACCTCGCCGTTGATGGACACGGCATTGACGTGGGTCTTGGTGCGCAGCTCCGGGTCGCTGCTGATAACGCCGGTGATCTTCAGCTCGATGTTTTCGTCGTCAATGTAGGCGCCGACGGTACGCCTGTCGTTGGCCACGGCAGCGGTGCCAGCGGCACCGGCCACCAGGGCAGCGGCACAACCTTGCAACAGCAGGGTTGCCATCAGGCCGGCCATCATTACAGCATTTCTCATGATCAGTCTTCCTGGCTAAAAAGGGTGGAATCGATGGCGTCGCACAGGGCGTGCAGCACCAGTAGGTGCATTTCCAGGGTCCGGGCCGGGCGGTAGCCGGGCACGCGGATCTCCACGTCCCCAGGGCCCAGCAAACCGGCCATTTCACCGCCGTCCATACCGGTCAGGGCCAATATGGTCATATCGCGGGACAGGGCCGCTTCCATTGCCTTAATGAGGTTACGGGAATTACCTGACGTGGAGATGACCAGCAGCACATCCCCGGCCTGGCCAAGGGCCCGTACTTCCTTGCTGAATACTTCGTTGAAGCTGTCATCGTTGCTGACCGCCGTCAGCATGCCGCTGCCGGCCCCAAGGGCCAGGGCGGGCAGGCTGGGGCGCTCGGTTTCGAACCTGTGTACCAGCAGGCTGGCCAAGTGCTGGGCCTGCAGGGCGCTGCCGCCGTTGCCGCAGGCCAGGATCTTGTTGCCGGCCAACAGGCAGTTGACCAGCATCATGGCCCCCTGGGTAATGGCGTCCGGCAGGGCTTCACTGGCCACTATCTTGGTTTGGATGCTTTCGGTGAAGCTGTCTTTAATCCTGTCCAGCATGAATACTCCGCTAACTGGCAAAGGCTCCTTTTATCCACAGCGGAGCCTGATCGCCTTCATAAATCACAACATCAAAGCGGCACTGGCAGTCCCACTCGTTCAGGCCCTGCTCGGCCAGGAAACGGCGGGCACTTTGCCAAAGCCTGGCTTGTTGGGCCGCCGACAAGGCATGGCTGGCACCGCCATGGCTGACATTGGCGCGGTACTTGACCTCGATAAAGACCCAGCAGACGCCATCACGCATCACCAGGTCCAACTCACCGCCCCGGTAGCGTACGTTACGGGCGGCGGGCTGGAGGCCGTGCTTCTTTAGCCAGCGTTCGGCGTCCTGTTCAAAATGCCGCCCCTTGGCTGTCCGGCTCGGGAAGAGACGGAATGGCATGGTCATGTACCTCGGTGTTGCCCTTTTTGATGGTCACCCAGTTGGTACGGCGGTAGATGACCCCGTTGCTGTCCACACCTATGCTGCCGGAGATGCCCTGCACTGGCTCGGCCCCTTCGACCCGCAGTGCCGCCATGCGCGGCAACAAGCGGGCCGCATCATAGCCCATGGCGAACAGCCGTTCCAAGGCGGAAGGCCATTGGGGGCGCTGCTTGGTCAGCAATTGGCGCATGGCCAGGGCCGGCCCCTGCTGGCTGACGAAATAGGGCATTTCCGAGAAGCTCAGACCGTTGAAATCCCTAAGCCCGGCCGGGTTTTCCAGATCCGGATGACCTCGGGAGGAGGTATAGGCGGCGATAGGCTCGGCAAAGGGACTGATGGTGACGTCGATAAAGGCTTTCATCAGCCCCACTTCTTCGCTTTCACCCAACAGGTAAAGGAAGTCTACGTCGCGGCGGGAGCGTGCCTCGGCTTCCAGGCGGCGGCCCAGTATGTCCTGCACCTGGCGGATGCGGGCCTTGGAGTCCTCAATCTTGAGCACATCGCGGATCCCTGCCTCCAACTGCTGGCGGTTGGCGAACAGGCGCATGTCTACCGGTTCGCTATGGCCGTATTGGCGCCAGCGTTCGATAAAGGCCTGGGCCTGGCGGGCGTTGGTGCTGCCGTCCAGGCCGATCAGCAGCGGATGGCGGGCGTTGCGCTGCACTGCTTCTTCTGCGGCTTGGGCGGCTTCGTCTTCAGGGGCCAGGGCGAAGTAGAAATTGTCGGCAAAGCCGGGCCTGAACACCCGGTTCAGGGCCAACCAGGGCACGTCGACGGCGCTGCTTTGTTGCAGGGCCTCGATTTGTGGCCTGAGCAGGGGGCCCACCAGCATGTCGGCGCCTTGGGCCTTGGCGGCCTGCCAGGCGGCCAGGGCGTCGTTGGCGCTGTCCAGGATGATCAACTGCGCCTGCTGGCCGCTGTCGAGCCAGGCTGCCACCACGCCGTCCCGCACCGCTTTGCCCTGGGCGGCGAAGTTACCGGTCAGGGGCAGCAGCAGCGCCACCTTGGTGGGTTGGTAATCGGTGATCTGGGTCAGCTGCTCTACCGGCTGGGGCAGGTAACGGGCCGGCAGGCTGCCGGCGTAGGTCTGCTGCCAGCTGGCGATGGCCTCTTTCAGGGCCTGGCCACGTTTTTCCCGGGTCAGCTCTTTGAGGGTCAACCAGGGGGCCCAACTGGTGTCCAGCTTGTCGGCGTCGGCCTGGGGCAGCAGGCTCCAGATCCGGTCTACCACCCGCAGTTTCAGAACCTGGTCGTCGCTGGCCTGGGCCAGGCCGGCCAGGGCCTGCAACTGGGCTTCTACGTCCCCGGACAGCTCGGCCAGGCGGGAGCTTAGGCGCAGCCGTTGGGGCTCGAAGTCCCGGGGTAGGGGATTTTCCAGTTGGCGGGCGGCCAGGTCGTAATCTTCCCTGGCCATGGCCGACTCGGCGCTCAGCAGGCGCAATGCAGCCTGGGCTTCAGGCAAGGTCAGGCGACCCCCAAGGGCTTTGAGCACGTCGTCCACCCGGGCCCAATCATTGCTTTGGGCGTAAGCGCGCCCGGCCTGGAGCTGCCACAGCAGCTTGGCGTTGCCTTCGGCTTGGCGGGCCTTGTCGAGGTAATCGCTGGCCTTGAGGTAAACGGGGCTGGAAAGCCTTTCGCTCCAATTGTCCTTTTGTGCGGTGCCGGCACAGCTGCTCAGCACCAATGCCAGACACAGCAGGCCTGCGCTCCGTGTTAGAATCCTGGTCATTTACCGTCAAGTCCTCGCTGAAACTGTGCCTAGTGTATGCGAGGGGCCATAGCGACACAAACAGAGGGCCCACTCCTGTGAATCAAGCCAAAGGCACCCTTTATATCGTCCCCACGCCCCTGGGTAACTTGGGGGATATCAGCCAACGTGCCCTGAACGTGCTGGGGGAGGTGGCCCTTATTTGTGCCGAAGATACCCGCCATACCGGTCAGCTGCTGCACCATTTTTCCATCCGTACCCCTACCCAGTCCCTGCACGACCACAACGAGAAGCAAAAGGCGGCCTTTATTCTCGGCAAGTTGGAAGGGGGGCTGAACGTGGCTTTGGTGTCTGACGCCGGTACGCCGCTGATCTCCGACCCTGGCTATACCCTGGTCAGCCTCTGCCGGGAAGCGGGCATCAAAGTGGTACCCCTGCCTGGTCCCTGCGCCGCCATCGCCGCCTTGTCGGCATCGGGCCTGCCCACCGACCGCTTTGCCTTTGAAGGTTTCCTGCCGGCCAAGCAGGGGGCCCGAGTCACCGAACTGGAAGCGTTGAGCGAAGAACCCCGCACCCTGGTGTTCTACGAGGCGCCCCGGCGCATCCTCGACACCCTGGCGGACATGGAAAGCGTGTTCGGCCCAGAGCGACAAGTGGTGCTGGCCAAGGAACTGACCAAGACCTTCGAGACCATTCATGGGGCCAGCATCGCCGAGCTCCAGGCCTGGCTTAAGGAAGACAGCGATCGCCAGAAGGGCGAGATGGTGCTGATGGTGGCCCCGGCCCCCAAGACCGATGCCCTGCCCAAGGCCGCTGTTACCCTCTTTATGGCCTTGGCCCAGGACCTGCCCCGCAAGAAGGCCGCCACTCTGGTAGCAGAGGCTTTTGATCTCAAGAAGAACGCCCTTTACAACCTGGGACTGGAGGGCTGAGCCCGGCCCAGGTATACTGCGCGTCCGCAGAGTCGGCCGGACGGCTGCTGCCCACCTCGGTGGGGGGAGGAAAGTCCGGGCTCCATAGGGCAGGGTGCCAGGTAACGCCTGGGCGGCGCAAGCCGACGACCAGTGCAACAGAGAGTAGACCGCCGATGGCCCATCGCAAGATGGTGCACAGGTAAGGGTGAAAGGGTGCGGTAAGAGCGCACCGCGCGGCTGGCAACAGTTCGTGGCACGGTAAACTCCACCCGGAGCAAGACCAAATAGGCCCCCAATACGCGCGGCCCGCGCGGGGGGCGGGTAGGTTGCTTGAGCCAGTGAGCGATTGCTGGCCTAGACGAATGGCCGTTCAAGACAGAACCCGGCTTACAGGCCGGCTCTGCGGACTTTATTTCGAATAAGAGAGCCGTCTTTGGACGGCTTTTTTATTTTGGGGCGGTGAGTGAAACCACCTCTGGTGGCTCATCCATCCAGAGACTCGCGCTTACCCGCGCCCCAGCAGTGCTTGGACTTCGGGGTTCGCCCCGGCTTACAGGCCGGCTCTGCGGACTCATCAAATAAATAGGCCGCCAACAGGCGGCTTATTTATTGCCGTTTTTATTGCCGTTGGCCCGTCGGCGGTGATGTGGGGTGACCAGGGTGGGACTGATTACCACTCTTCCCCACCCCGGTTGGGGAAATGTTCATTTAACGGGCGTTCAGCCCTGGTAGGCAATCTGGCTACAGCCCTTAAACCACTTGCTTTTCAGCGCCTTGTAAAATGGCTGTAGGCCGCGTCACAACTGGCTTTTCCCTTGCTTGACAAGCTTGAAGACCACCCCCTAGACTTGGCAGCGTGGGAAATTGTGGGAAATTGTGGTTAAAATTGCTAACCCAAGGGAATAAGAACGATGTTTCGTGGAGCCAGCGAAGTGAGCCTCGACAGCAAGGGTCGGCTCGCGATACCCAAACGGTATCGCGACCAGCTTATTGCTGATTGCGACGGCCAACTGGTCTGCACCATCGACATCCACCAGCCTTGTCTACTGCTTTACCCCCTGGCGGAATGGGAAGTCATCGAGCGTAAGCTCAGCCGCCTGTCTTCCATGAAACCTGCCGAGCGTCGCATGCAGCGCATGCTGCTTGGCCACGCCACTGAATTGGAACTGGATAACCAGGGCCGGGTCCTCGTGACCGGGCCTTTGCGCAATCATGCCGGCCTGGACGGCAAGGTGATGCTGGTGGGCCAGTTCAACAAATTTGAAATTTGGTCGGATACGGCCTGGCAAGCACAGATCGCCGCCGACATGGCAGCCATCGAAGACGGCGAGCTAGAGCTGACCGACGCCTTGAAGGATTTTTCACTGTGACCGAACACGTCAGCGTACTGCTCAATGAAAGTATCGAGGCTCTGGCCATAAAGCCGGACGGCCTGTACGTGGACGGTACCTTCGGCCGGGGAGGCCATTCCCGCGCCATCCTGGCCAAGCTGGGCGCCAATGGCCGCCTGGTGTCCATCGACCGTGACCCGGCCGCCATCGCCGAGGCTAAAACCATCAGCGACCCGCGCTTTACCATAGTGCAGGGGCCCTTTTCCGGGCTGGCCGGCTACCTGGACGAGCTGGGGCTGAGCGGCAAGGTGGACGGTCTGTTGCTGGACCTGGGGGTTTCTTCCCCGCAGCTGGACGACGCCGAGCGCGGCTTTAGCTTTATGCGAGACGGGCCGCTGGATATGCGCATGGACCCCACCAGCGGCGAAAGCGCCGCCGACTGGCTTAACCGCGCCGACGCCGACGACATCGCCTTTGTGCTGAAAACCTTCGGTGAAGAGCGCTTTGCCCGGCGTATCGCCCGGGCCATAGTCGAGCGCCGTGCCCTGGCGCCCTTAAGCCGCACCGCCGAACTGGCCGATCTTATTGCCAAGGCCGCTCCTGTTAAGGAAAAGCACAAGCATCCGGCGACCCGCTCCTTTCAGGCCATCCGCATCTATGTCAACAGCGAGCTAGACGAGGTGAAAACCGCCCTGGATGGTGCCCTCAAGGTGCTGGCTACCGGCGGCCGGCTGGCGGTGATCAGCTTTCACAGCCTGGAAGACAGGCTGGTCAAACAGTTTATCCGTGCCCAGGAAAAGGGCCCAGAGCTGCCCCCCGGCCTGCCGGTAACCCAGGACCAGCTCAAGCACCACAAAAAACTCAAGGCGGTGGGCAAGGCCATTTTCCCCGGTGAGGAAGAAACCCAGGTCAATCCCAGGGCCCGCAGTTCGGTGCTGCGGGTAGCCGAGCGCACCGAGGCCGCATATGGCTGATCGCCAACCCAAGCTGGTTGAGATCATCCTGGCGGAAGTGTGGCAGTCCAAGTGGCTGCTTTTGCTCTTTTTTGCGGTCATCGCCTCGGCATTTGCCGTGGTCTTCTTGGCCCAGAGCAACCGGCTGCTCACCGCCCACAAAGAGCAGCTGATGGTAGAGCGGGAAAACCTGGACGTGGAATGGCGCCACCTCAATTTGGAGGAAGGGGCCCTGGGTGAACACAGCCGGGTTGAAGGCATTGCCCGCCGGGAATTGGACATGAAGCGGGTTTCCCGCACCGACGAGAAGGTCATAGAGCTCAAATGAGCAGGCACGCACGTAACCGCGTCAAGCCCGGCGTCATCAACTGGCGCCACTTGTTCGCCATCGTCCTGATGGGCGCCGTCTTCACGGCGCTGGTGGTGCGTGCTGCCTATATCCAAGTCATCTCCCCCGACCGTCTGCGCCAGCAGGGGGACCTGCGTTCACTGCGGGTCACCTCTACCCAGGTACCAAGGGGCATCATCACCGACCGTAACGGCGAGGAGCTGGCGGTGTCGGTGCCGGTGGATGCCATCTACGCCGACCCCAAGGTGGTACTGGAAAAAGGCGGCCTGCAGGACAAACGCCGTTGGCAGGCCCTGGCGGAAGTGCTGGGGGGCGATGCCAAGGAACTGATGGGTAAGATCAGCGCCGACCCCAAGCGCCGCTTTGTCTACCTGCAGCGCCAGGTCACCCCGGCCATGGCCCACTACGTCAAGGCCCTGAAGATCCCCGGTATCGGCCTCAAGCGCGAATCCAAACGCTACTACCCCACAGGGGAAGTGGATGCCCACCTGATCGGTTTCACCAACATCGACGACCATGGCCTGGAAGGCATAGAGCGCACCTATGACGACCTGCTGACCGGCCTGCCCGGCAAACGCCAGGTACGCAAGGACGGCCTTGGCCGGGTGGTGGAGTCCCTCGGTACCCTGCAGGTGGCGGAAAAGCCCCAGGACATCCAGCTCACCATAGACCAGCGCATTCAGGCCCTGGCCTATCGGGAGCTGAAAAAGACGGTCAACTATTTCGAAGCCACCAGCGGTTCGGTGGTGGTGGTGGACGTAGCCACGGGGGAAGTGCTGGCCATGGCCAATGTGCCCTCCTACAACCCCAATAACCGCAGTGACGTCAAAACCTATCAGCTGCGCAACCGTGCCATTACCGACGTCTTCGAACCCGGCTCCACCGCCAAACCCCTGGCCATGATGGCGGCCCTGGACGCCGGCGCCGTCAAGCCTGACCAGAAGATTGACACCAATCCGGGCTGGATGCGCCTGGGTGGCCGCCGGGTCAAGGACCATCGCAACCTGGGGGTCATAGACCTCACCACCATTATCGAGAAGTCCTCCAACATGGGCATCGCCAAGCTGGCCCTGTCCATTTCCAAAGACGAGCTGCTGGGCACCTTCACCAAGTTTGGCTTCGGCTCCGAAACCGGTATCGACCTGGTGGGCGAGTCCAGCGGCATCTTCAAATACGACAGGCCGCGCTGGTCCGAATTCGAACTGGCCACCCTGGCCTTTGGCTATTCCATCAGCGTGACCCCGGTGCAGCTGGCCCGTGCCTACGCCACTCTGGGTAACGAAGGCCGGCGCCTGCCCCTGTCCATCATCAAGGGCCTGCCCCAGCCTACCGCCGAGCAGGTGGTCAAGCCCAAGGTGGCCAGGGAAGTGCTGCACATGATGGAGTCGGTGGTGAGGCCAGGCGGTACCGCCACAGTCGCGGCCGTACCGGGCTACCGGGTAGCGGGCAAGACCGGCACCGCCCGCAAGGCGGTGGCCGGTGGCTACGGCAATGAATATGTGGCCAGCTTTGCCGGGGTTGCCCCGGTGTCCAACCCCAAGTTGGCCATAGTTGTGATGATCAACGAACCCAGCGGTGACCAGTATTACGGCTCGGAAGTGGCAGCGCCGGTGTTCTCGAGCGTTATGGGCGGTGCCCTATCGCTGCTCAATGTGATGCCGGACGCCATTACCCCGGACATGCGGGTTGCCGCAGTGGATAAGGAGGTGCCTCGTGGTTAATTGGCATCTGAACCAACTGCTGTCGCCCTGGTGCGATATCGACGCCGACACCCCAGTCCAATCCCTGGTGTTGGACTCCCGCAAGGCCGGCCCCGGCAGCCTGTTTGTGGCCATTCCCGGCCACCAGGTGGACGGCCGCGACTTTATCGACAATGCACTGGCCCAAGGGGCCAGTGCAGTACTGGCCGAAGGGGATAGCCTGGCCCTGGTCTGGCGCGACTCGGTGCCCCTGGTCACCCTGCCGGATCTGCGGCGCCGGCTGTCGGCCATCGCCTGGCGTTTTGTGGGGGAACCGGCCATAGCCCCGGTAGGCATTACCGGCACTAACGGCAAGACCACCACCTCCCAGTTGCTGGCCCAGTTGTGCGACAAGTTGGGTCAACCCAGCGGCATTATCGGCACCCTGGGTACCGGCCGTTTCGGCGCCCTGGCGGCGGGCCTCAATACCACCCCGGACGCCGTTAGCGTGGCCACCACCTTGGCCCAGCTGCACCAACAGGGCTGTGAGCTGGCCGCCATGGAAGTGTCCAGCCATGCCCTGACCCAGGGGCGGGTCAGCGCTGTGCCCTTCAAAGTGGCGGTGTTTACCAACCTCAGCCGCGACCATCTGGATTACCACGGTACCCTGGGGGCCTATGCCGCCGCCAAGGCGCAACTCTTTGACTGGCCCACCCTGAGCGCCTCGGTGATCAACGCCGATGACGAGCTGGGTGAGGCCTGGCTGCGCGAGCGCAAAGGCCGCCAGCACACCATCGCCTATAGCCTGTCACCCCTGGATGCCGGCATCGCCGACCAGGTGCTTTATGTGACCCAGGTCCGCCCCCATCTGGGCGGAGTGCGGGCCAAGGTGCTGGGCAGTTTCGGTGAAGCCGAGCTGGCCTCGCCGCTGCTGGGCATCTTCAACCTGTCCAACCTGTTGGCGGCCATCGCCGCCGGCCTGGCCCTGGGGCTGGATCTGCAGTCCCTGTGCGCCGCCGCCACCACGGTCAAGCCGGTGACCGGGCGGATGCAGGCCTTTGAACGGCCCGGCCGGCCCCAGGTGGTGGTGGACTATGCCCATACCCCGGATGCTTTGGAAGCGGCCCTGACCGCCCTGCGCCCCCATACCAAGGGCAAATTGTGGTGTGTGTTCGGCTGTGGCGGCGACCGGGATCCGGGCAAGCGTCCGCTGATGACACAAGCGGTCAATAAATGCGCCGATGTCGGGGTGATCACCGCCGATAATCCGCGCTCAGAAGGGGTTATGGACATCATTCAGCAGATGTTGGCCGGTAAGGATTATGGTGACGCCATGCAAGTGGTGGCCGACCGCCGGGACGCCATCCGCCAAGCCATCATGCAGGCCGCTCCCCAGGATGTGGTGCTCATCGCCGGTAAGGGCCATGAGGACTACCAGGAGATCCGGGGCCAGCGTCTGCCCTTCAGTGATATCGAGGAAGTTCAGCGCGTGCTGGACGAGGAGGCGTCATGCTGAAAATGCCCCTGTCAGAAGTCGCACTGGTGCTGGAAGGCCAACTGCTTGGCCAGGATCTGGTCATAGACCGCATCAGCACCGACACCCGAAACCTTTGCGGCGGCGAGTTGTTTATCGCCCTCAAGGGTGAGCGTTTCGACGCCCATGATTTTATCGAAAATGCCCACCAGGCCGCCGCCCTGCTGGTCAGCCGCCCGGTAGACAGCGCCCAGCCGCAGATCCTGGTCAAGGACACCCGCCTGGCCTTGGGTCGCCTGGGCCAGTACATCAAGGAAAAGGTCGCTCCCAAGAGCGCCGCCCTGACCGGCTCTTGCGGCAAGACCACGGTCAAGGAAATGCTGGCCGCCATCCTGGCCCTCAAAGGGCCGGTGCTGGCCACCAAAGGCAACTTCAACAACGACATCGGCGTACCCCTGACCCTGCTGCGCCTGGAGCCGAGCCACCAGTACGGCGTCTTCGAGCTGGGTGCCAACCACGAAGGGGAGATCGCCTACACCGCCTCCCTGGTCCAGGCCGATGTGGCCCTGGTCAACAACGTGGCCCCGACCCACCTGCAGGGTTTTGGCACCCTGGCCGGCATAGCCCGGGCCAAGGGCGAGATCTACGGCCCTCTGGCCAAGAATGGGGTGGCGGTGGTCAACCTGGACGACGACTTTGCCCCCGACTGGCTGGCCCAGCTCAAGGACAAAGAGGTACTGACCTTCGGTTTCAAGGCCGGGGCCGACATCAGCGCCACCGATATCCAAGACAGCCTGGACGCCGGTAGCCGCTTTACCCTCAAGCTCAAAGACCAGCAGTTGGCGGTGACCATGCCGCTGCCGGGGCTGCACAACGTCAACAATGCCATGGCCGCTGCCGCCTGCGCCCTGGCGTTGGGGGTGGACGGGGCTACCATCGTCGCCGGCCTGGCTCAGGTTCAACCTGTGCCCGGTCGCCTCAATATCCGTACCCTTGGTCGCAAAGATCGCTTGATCGACGACACCTACAACGCCTCGGTCGGGGCGGTGCGGGCCGCCATAGACACCCTAAGCCGTTACCAAGGCCGCCGGGTGCTGGTCCTTGGGGATCTGGGCGAACTGGGGGAGAGAGCCCGGCACTACCACGCTGAACTGGGCCATTACGCCAAGGCAGCGGGGATCGACAACCTTTTCACCTTGGGCGTACTGAGCCAAGCGGCGAGTGACGCCTTCGGCCTGGGAGCCGGGCATTACGACAATAGAGAGGCGCTGGTCAGCAGCCTCGTGCAGGCCTTGGCAGACGAAGCAGCCGAGGTCAGCATTCTGGTGAAAGGAGCGCGAAGTTCGCGTATGGAATTGGTTGTGGATTTGATTGCGGCAAGCCGACTGGCTGCCCCACAGGGGATGGCATGTTAGTCTGGCTCGCCGAATACCTTACCCAGTACATTTCTGGGTTCAACGTCTTTTCTTACCTGACCTTCAGGGCCATCTTGAGTGCCCTGACCGCGCTGTTGCTGTCGGTCTACATGGGGCCGCGCCTGATCAAGGCCCTGGTCAGGCTGCAAGTGGGCCAAACGGTCCGCGACGATGGCCCCCAGTCGCACCTGTCCAAGTCCGGTACCCCCACCATGGGCGGTATCATGATCCTGCTGTCGGTGTCCATCGCCGGCCTGCTGTGGGCGGATCTCTCCAACAGCTATGTGTGGGTGGTGCTGTTCGTGCTGCTGTCCTACGGCATCATCGGCTTCGTGGACGACTACCGCAAAGTGGTGCGCAAGGACCCCAAAGGCCTTATCGCCCGCTGGAAGTATTTTTGGCAGTCGGTGATTGCCTTGGCGGTGGCGGTGTTCCTCTATATCCAGGCCAAGCCTGAAGAAACCCAGCTGGTGCTGCCCTTCCTCAAGGACGTGATGCCCCAGCTCGGGCTCTTCTACATCATCCTGACCTATTTCGTGATGGTGGGGACCTCCAACGCGGTCAACCTTACCGACGGCTTGGACGGCCTGGCCATCATGCCCACCGTTATGGTGGCAGCGGCCTTTGCCCTCATTGCCTACCTCACCGGTAACGTCAACTTCGCCGCCTACCTGCATATTCCCTATGTGCCCCAGGCTTCGGAGCTGGTGATCCTCTGCACCGCCCTGGTGGGCGCCGGCTTGGGTTTTCTCTGGTTCAACACTTACCCGGCCCAGGTCTTTATGGGCGACGTGGGCTCCCTGGCCCTGGGCGGCACCCTTGGCATCATCGCCGTGCTGGTGCGCCAGGAGATCCTGCTGGTGATCATGGGCGGCGTCTTCGTGATGGAGACGGTGTCGGTGATTTTGCAGGTGGGGTCCTACAAACTGCGGGGCCAGCGGATCTTCCGCATGGCGCCTATCCACCACCATTTTGAACTCAAAGGCTGGCCTGAGCCCAGGGTGATAGTCCGTTTCTGGATCATCTCCCTGATCCTGGTGCTGATCGGCCTGGCAACCCTGAAGGTGCGGTAATGATTGGCGTAGTGGGTTTAGGACTGAGCGGTATCGCCACTATCCGTTGGCTCCTCGAGCGGGGCATAGCGGTGCACGCCTTCGATACCCGTGAGGCCCCCCCGGGCCTCAAAGAGCTGCCGGAAGGGGTGCAGGCCACCCTGGGCCCCCTGGACAGGTACAAGCTGTCCAAGTGCCATTCCCTGGTGCTGAGCCCGGGCCTGTCCAAAGACTTGCCGGCCATCAAGGATGCCGGTGTCGAAGTGATAGGGGACGTGGAACTCTTTGCCCGGGTCAACCGGGCACCGGTGGTGGCCATCACCGGTTCCAACGGCAAGAGCACCGTCACCAGCCTGGTGGGCGATATGGCCCGCAAGGCCGGCATCCGCGTGGCCGTGGGTGGCAACATCGGGGTGCCGGTGCTGGCCTTGCCGGCCAATGCCGCCCTCTATGTGCTGGAGCTGTCGAGCTTCCAACTGGAAACCACCGAAAGCCTTAAGCCGGTGGCCGCCACCATCCTCAACCTGAGCCCGGATCATCTGGACAGGTACGGCGGCATGGCGGAGTACGGCGCAGCCAAACACCGTATCTACGACGGTGCCAAGGTCTGCGTCTACAACAGTGACGACGCCGCCACCAGCCCGGCAGGGGAAGGGGTCAGTTTCGGTAGCCAGGGGGATTTCCACCTCAGCGACGGCTGGTTGATGCATGGCGAGGAGCAGCTGCTCAAAGCCAGCGACGTACGCCTGTTGGGGCGCCACAACCATTACAACGCCCTGGCGGCCCTGGCCCTTGGCAAGGCCGCCAACATTCCCATGAGTGCCATGCTCGACAGCCTGCGCAGCTATCCCGGTTTGCCCCACCGCTGTGAAAGCGTGGCGGTCAAGGACGGGGTGCGCTACGTCAACGACTCCAAGGCCACCAACCTGGGGTCCACCGAAGCGGCCCTGGACGGCTTTGCCGACCTGGAAGGGGACATCATTCTGCTGGCCGGTGGTGACGCCAAAGGTGCCGACCTGAACCCCCTCAAGGCCAAGATGGGCAAGGTCAGGGAGCTGATCTGCTTTGGCAAAGACGCCCAGGCCCTGGCGGCCCTTAGCGAGCACAGCCACCAGGTGGACAACCTGGATCAGGCCCTGCCGTTGGCGGCCAGCCTGGCCAAGGCCGGCGACCTAGTGCTGTTGTCACCGGCCTGCGCCAGCCTGGATCAGTTCCAGAACTTTGAAGCCCGGGGCCAGCGCTTTCGGGAACTGGTGGAGGCCCTATGATAGCGGCCTTGCGCGAACGCTTCTTTGCCGAAAAGGCGCCCCAGACGGCCCTTTACGACAAGCCGTTGCTGATGGTGATCTTCTCACTGATGGCGTTCGGCTGGGTGATGATAGCGTCCGCGTCCATGCCAGAGGCCACCCGCCTGACCGGCAACCCTTTCTATATCATCAACAAGGAAACCATCTTTGTGGTGGGGGCCCTGGTATTGGCGGTGATCACCTTGCAGGTCCCCATCCATGTCTGGGCCCGTTACAACGGCTACCTGCTGCTGTTGGCCCTGGGGCTGCTGCTGGCGGTGCTGGTGGTGGGGCGCAATGTCAATGGCGCCACCCGCTGGATAGCCTTTGGTCCCATCAACCTGCAGGCGGCGGAACCGGCCAAGCTGTTCCTCTTTGCCTACCTGGCCGGTTACCTGGTGCGTCGCCACCAGGAAGTGCGTGAAAACCTGGTGGGTTTCTTGAAGCCCCTTGGCGTGTTCTTCCTGATGGCGCTGTTCCTGCTGGCCCAGCCCGATCTCGGTACCGTGGTGGTGATGCTGGTCACCACCCTTGGCCTGTTGTTCCTGGCCGGGGCCAGGGTTTGGCAGTTTATCGGCATGATCATCATGGGGGTTGCCGCCCTGGTGCTGCTGATCGTCATGGAGCCCTACCGCATGAAGCGGGTGACCGGCTTCCTCGACCCCTGGGCCGACCCCTTCGGTACCGGCTACCAGCTGACCCAATCGCTGATGGCCTTTGGCCGGGGCGGCCTGACCGGCCAGGGCCTGGGCAACTCCATCCTCAAGATGGAGTACCTGCCGGAAGCCCATACCGACTTCATCATGGCGGTGGTGGCCGAAGAGCTGGGCTTTTTGGCCATAGTGGCGCTGATGGCGGTCATCTTCTGGGTGGTGCTGCGGGCGCTGCGCATCGGCCGGGACGCCATGGCCAACGAACGGTTTTTCGAAGGCTTCTTTGCCTACGCCATCGCCATCTGGGTTGCCTTCCAGACGGCGGTGAACCTGGGGGTGGCCGCCGGCGCCTTCCCCACCAAGGGCCTGACCATGCCCCTGGTCAGCTACGGGGGCTCGAGCCTCTGGATCATGACCATAGCCCTGATGGTGCTGGTCCGTATCGATCACGAAGGCCGCCTTGCCGGCCAGCAAGCCAGCGGAGGCCGGTCATGAAACGTCTGATGGTAATGGCGGGTGGCACCGGCGGCCATATCTTCCCGGCCCTGGCCGTGGCCCAACAGCTGCAGAAAGAAGGCTGGCTGGTGGATTGGCTGGGCACGCCGCACCGTATGGAAGCGGACATAGTACCCAGGTACGATATCCCCCTGCATTTCGTGGACATCCAAGGGGTGCGTGGCAACGGCCTCAAGCGCCTGCTGGTCACCCCCTTCAAGCTGGTGAAAGCCATCTTCGACGCCTGGGTGCTGTTTGGCCGGCTCAAACCCTCAGTGGTGCTGGGTATGGGGGGCTTTGCCGCCGGTCCGGGGGGCATAGCCGCCAAGTTGCGGGGCATTCCTCTGGTGCTCCATGAACAAAACGCCGTTAGCGGTGTCACCAACAGGTACCTGGCCAAGGTGGCCAACCAGGTGCTGCAGGCATTCCCCGGTGCCTTTGACCAGGCGCCTGTGGTGGGTAACCCGATCCGTGAACTGCTGTTCAAGATCAAACGCCAATCCCACCAGGGCCCGCTTCGGGTACTGGTGATAGGGGGCAGCCTGGGCGCCCAGGTCTTTAACGAAGTGCTGCCCAAGGCCTTTGCCAAGGCCCATTGCCCCCTGGATATCTTCCACCAGACCGGCAAGGGCCGCAGCGAAGGGGTGCAGAAACGCTACGACGAGCTGGGCATCAGTGCCCAGGTGTCGGATTTCGTGGACGACATGGCCGCTGCCTATGGCTGGGCGGATCTGGTGATCTGCCGGGCCGGCGCCTTGACGGTGTCCGAGCTGGCCGCCGTGGGCCTGCCCTCCATTTTGGTGCCGCTGCCCAGCGCCGTGGACGATCACCAAACCCAAAACGCCCGTTTCCTGACCGAGCATCAGGGGGGCGTACTGTTGCCCCAGGGCGAGATGACGGTCGAGCGCGTGGCCTCCCTGTTGCGGGAGTGGAGCGACGACCCTGAACAATTGGCGCAGATGGGCATCGCCGCCCAGCGCCAAGCCAAACCAGACGCAACCGAGGCGGTGGCCTCGGTGTGCCGGCAATTGGCCGGCGTAGACAAGAGTGAAAGAGTATGACCAGAACTGGCCCTATGCGCCGCGTTGAGCGAATCCACTTTGTCGGCATCGGTGGTGCCGGTATGGGGGGTATTGCTGAAGTCCTGCTGGGCGAGGGGTATCAAATCACCGGCTCCGACCTGAGCCGCAATGCCGTCACCGAACGCCTTGAAAGCCTGGGGGCTACCATCTGGCCCGAGCACAAGGCCGAGCAGGTGGACGGCGCCTCTGTGGTGGTGGTATCTACCGCCATCAAGGCCGACAACCCGGAAGTGCTGGCCGCCCGCGAGCGCCGTATTCCGGTGGTGCGCCGCGCCGAAATGTTGGCTGAGCTGATGCGCTTTCGCCAAGGCATCGCCGTGGCCGGTACCCACGGTAAAACCACCACCACCAGCCTGGTATCCAGCCTGCTGTTCGAAGGGGGCCTGGACCCGACCTTCGTTATCGGCGGCAAGCTCAACTCCCATGGCACCAATGCCCGTCTGGGTACCGGCAACTATCTGGTGGCCGAAGCCGACGAGTCCGATGCTTCTTTCCTGCACCTGCAGCCCTTGATGTCGGTGGTGACCAACATCGAGCCGGACCACATGGACACCTACGGTGGCGACTTTGAAAAGCTCAAGGCCACCTTCGTCGATTTCCTGCACAACCTGCCGTTCTACGGCCTGGCGGTACTCTGTATCGACGACGAGGTGGTGCGCAGCCTGGCCACGGCGGAACTGGGCCGCCAGTACATTACCTACGGTTTTGCCGAAGAAGCCGACGTCAAAGGCCGCGACTTCACCCAGAGCGCCAACCAGAGCCGCTTCGTGGTGGAAAGGGCCGGTCACGACCCCTTGCAGGTGACCCTGAACCTGCCGGGGCGCCACAACGCCCAGAACGCCTTAGCCGCCATTGCCATCGCCACCGACCTTGGCATCAGCGACGCCGCCATCCAGGCAGCCCTGGCCAAGTTCCAGGGCATAGGCCGCCGCTTCCAGCACTACGGCGACTTTGCCACCAGTAAAGGCAAGGTGATGCTGGTGGACGACTACGGCCACCACCCCTCCGAGGTGGATGTCACCATCAAGGCCGCCCGCGCCGGCTGGCCCGACAAACGCCTGGTGATGGTGTTCCAACCCCACCGTTACAGCCGTACCCGCGACCTTTACGAAGATTTCGCCGAGGTGCTGAGCCA
This sequence comes from Gallaecimonas xiamenensis 3-C-1, assembly GCF_000299915.1. Lineage (NCBI taxonomy): Bacteria > Pseudomonadati > Pseudomonadota > Gammaproteobacteria > Enterobacterales > Gallaecimonadaceae > Gallaecimonas > Gallaecimonas xiamenensis. Next base: position 48,566 of record NZ_AMRI01000017.1, on the reverse strand, counting down.
GGTGGACGCCCTGGTGATGCTGGATGTCTACAGCGCCGGCGAACAACCCATAGCCGGGGCCGACAGCCGCTCCCTGTGCCGTACCATCCGCTCCCGTTCCAAGCTCGAGCCGGTGTTCGTGTCCAGCCTGGACGATGTGCCCAAGGTGCTGCATGAACTGCTGGCGGACGGCGACCTGGTCATTACCCAGGGCGCCGGTAACGTCGGTGGCCTGGCCAAGCGCCTGGCCGACGCCGGCCTGGAGGTGCAAGCATGAGCAAGGTCGCGGTATTGCTGGGCGGCCATTCCGCCGAGCGCGAGATCTCCCTGCTGTCCGGGCAGGCCGTGCTGCGCGGCCTGCTGGCCGGTGGCATCGACGCCCACGCCTTTGACCCGGCCGAGCGCCCCCTGGAAGATTTGCACCGGGACGGCTTCGACAAGGTCTTTATCGCCCTGCATGGTCGTGGCGGTGAAGACGGCACAGTGCAAGGGGCCCTGGAGTGGTTGCAGATCCCCTACACAGGTAGCAGGGTGCTGGGCTCGGCCTTGGCCATGGACAAGGTGCGTACCAAGCAGATCTGGCAAAGCCTGGGGCTGCCCACCGCCGATTTCTGGATCATTCATAAAGGGTTGTTGGATGACCAATTGGCCGCTGATATCATGACCGGCCCGGTGATGGTCAAACCCTCGCGGGAAGGCTCGAGCATCGGCATGAAAAAGGCCAGCACTGTCCAGGAACTCAAGGACGCCGTCGCCGAGGCTGAGGCCCTGGACGATGTGGTGCTGGTCGAGCGCTGGATCAGCGGCCCCGAATTTACTGTCGGTATCCTCGATGGCCAGCCGCTGCCGGTCATTCAGATGAAGACCCCCAACGGCTTCTACGACTACGACGCCAAATACAAATCCAATACCACCCAGTATCTCATCCCCTGTGGCCTGCCAGCCGACCAGGAAGAGGCCCTCAAGGCGATGGCCCTCAAGGCGTTTGACGCCGTGGGCGCCGAAGGATGGGGCCGGGTGGATGCCATGCTCGACGAGCACGGTCAATTCCAGTTGCTGGAAGTGAACACGGTGCCGGGCATGACCGAGAAGAGCCTGGTACCCAAGGCGGCCGCCGCCACAGGGCTGGATTTTTCTACCCTGGTTTGCCGCATCCTGGCCGCAGCGCGTTAAGGGGTGAGGGTGCGCAGTTGGGGCTTCTGGCTGGGCCTGGGCTTTTTTGCCCTGGTGATGGCCGGCTTCGCCGCCGGTGGTGTGTCCCTGTGGCACACCATGCGCGACGAGGGACAGCTGCCGGTGGAGCAGGTGGAGGTAAAAGGGGAGCATCCCCATACCCCGGCAGGCGACATCCGGGCGGTGCTGACCCAAAAGCCCCTGGGCAGCTTTTTCACGGTGGACGTGAACGAGGTGCAACAGCGGTTGGAGGCCTTGCCCTGGATTTATCAGGCCTCGGTGCGCAAGGCCTGGCCCCGTAAGCTGCAGATCTTCTTGGTGGAGCAGCAGCCGGTGGCCAGGTGGAACGACCAGGCTCTGCTTAACGCCCAGGGCCAGGTATTCAGGGCCGAGCCGGGCCCCGCTGAGCAAAGCTTGCCCAGGCTTTACGGCCAGGACGACAACGCCAAGGACACCCTGGACGGCTACCGGGGCCTGGCCACCCTCCTGGAGGGCAGTGGTTATCCATTGGCGGCCGCCTGGTTGTCGGCCCGTAACAGCTGGGAGCTGGAACTCAAGGACGGCCTGAAGCTGGTACTGGGCCGGGAAGACACCCTGCGAAGGGTGCAGCGCTTTATCGACAGCTTCCCCTACTTGAAAGGGGAAGCCAGGCAGCCAGCCTACCTGGACCTTCGGTACGACACCGGGTTCGCCGTAGGTTGGCAGGAAGAGGAAAACAAAGAGACGCCATGACCAAGGCTATGGACAGAAAACTTATCGTTGGGCTCGACATCGGCACCTCCAAGATCGTGGCCGTGGTGGGCGAAGTGCTGCCCGATGGCCAGATCAATGTGCTGGGTGTCGGCAACCACGCGTCCCGTGGCATGGACAAAGGTGGCGTCAACGATCTGGACTCCGTGGCCCAGTCGGTGCAGCGGGCCGTAGATGAAGCCGAGATGATGGCAGACTGCCAGGTCAGTGCCGTCTATCTGGCCATTTCCGGCCGCCATGTCCGTTGCCAAAACGAGTCCGGCATGGTGCCCATCAACGATGCCGAAGTGTCCCAGGACGACGTGGATGCGGTGATCCACACCGCCAAGTCGGTACAGATCCCCGAAGGGCGCCGCATTCTCCATGTGCTGCCCCAGGAGTTTGGCATCGACTACCAAGAAGGCATCAAGAGCCCCATCGGCATGAGCGGGGTGCGCCTCACGTCCAACGTGCACCTGGTGACCTGCGCCAACGACATGGCCCGCAACATCATCAAGTGCGTGGAACGCTGCGACCTGCGTGCCGACCAGCTGATCTTCTCGGCCCTGGCTTCCAGCTATGCGGTGCTCACCGACGACGAAAAAGAGCTGGGTGTCTGCGTGGTGGACATGGGCGCCGGCACCATGGATATGGCGGTCTACACCAACGGTGCTCTGCGCCACACCGCCGTTATCCCGGCGGCGGGCAACCAGGTGACCTCGGATATCGCCAAGATCTTTCGCACCCCCTTGAGCCATGCCGAAGAGATCAAGACCCGCTACGCCTGTGCCATCAAGAACCTGGTGAGCAAGGAAGAAAGCATTGAAGTGCCGTCCGTTGGTGGTCGGCCCTCCCGTACCATGAGCCGCCACACCCTGGCGGAAGTGGTGGAGCCTCGGTACCAGGAACTCTTTGAACTGGTACAGGAAGAGCTGCGCAAGAGCGGGCTCGAAGAACAGATTGCCGCCGGTATAGTACTGACCGGCGGTACGGCCCAGATGGAAGGTGCCATTCAGTTCGCTGAAGAGATCTTCCAGATGCCGGTGCGGCTGGGTATGCCGCTGCCGGTCAAGGGCCTCAACGACTACGTGGCCGACCCTCGTTTTGCCACCGCCATGGGACTGTTGCACTACGGCAAGGATGACAGTGCAGGTCGCAGGGCGGATCGGATCTCAGTGGGGGAAGGGGTCAGTAGCCTTTGGAGCAAGCTGCAGAGCTGGTTCAAGGGAAATTTTTAAGGACAGAACGGCAGACGATTGGAGACTGAACTCATGTTTGAATTTGTCGATGGCCATACCGATGAGGCCGTAATCAAAGTCATCGGCGTTGGTGGTGGCGGCGGTAACGCTGTACAGCACATGGTGGAGCAGACCATTGAAGGGGTCGAATTCATCGCCGCCAACACAGACGCCCAGGCGCTGAAGAATTCCAACGCCCACGTCACCATCCAGCTCGGGTCCAGCGTGACCAAGGGCCTGGGTGCCGGTGCCAATCCCCAGGTGGGCCGCCAGGCCGCCGAGGAAGAGCGCGAGCAGATCCGCGAAGTGCTGGAAGGGGCCGACATGGTCTTTATCGCCGCTGGCATGGGCGGTGGTACCGGTACCGGTGCGGCGCCCATAGTGGCGGAAGTAGCCAAAGAACTGGGTATCCTGACCGTGGCTGTGGTGACCAAGCCTTTCCCCTTCGAGGGCAAGAAGCGCATGGCCTTTGCCCAGGAAGGGATCGCCCAACTGGAAGCCAATGTCGATTCCTTGATCACCATCCCCAATGAGAAGCTGCTCAAGGTGCTTGGCAAATCCACCAGCCTGCTGGCTGCCTTCAAGGCCGCCAACGACGTGCTGCTGGGTGCCGTCAAGGGCATTGCCGAACTGATCACCCAGCCGGGTATGATCAACGTCGACTTCGCCGACGTGCGCACCGTGATGAGCGAGATGGGTAAAGCCATGATGGGCTCCGGCGTCGCCAAAGGCGAAGACCGCGCCCAGGAAGCGGCCGAGCTGGCTATTTCCAGCCCGCTGCTCGAAGACGTGGATTTGGCCGGTGCCCGAGGCATCCTGGTCAACATCACCGCCGGTATGGACTTGACCATCGAAGAGTTCGAGACCGTGGGTAACGCGGTGCAGGGCTTTGCCTCCGAGCAGGCTACCGTGGTGGTGGGTACCACCATCGACCCGGAGATGCAGGACGAGATCCGCGTCACCGTGGTGGCCACCGGTATCGGCGGCTCCGAGCGCAAGCCGGAAATCACCCTGGTGCAGAAAAACCCGGAACCGGTTCGCCCCAGCTTCCCGCAACCCAGTGGTGACGGCACCCATGGCCGCCCCATGCCGGCTCAGGCCCAGCCGCAACCGGCGCCGGCCCCGCAGCCAGAGCTGCGTAAGCAGGAAGAAGCGGTGGCAGCGCCCAAGCGCAAGAGCCAAGCTGACCTGGATTACCTGGATATTCCGGCCTTCCTGCGTCGTCAGGCGGACTGAACCCGGGTACTGTAAGGGTAAGGCCAGGCAATATGCGCAATCTTTGCGCTATTGTCCTGGTGGCTTTTCCTTCAGTTTTTGGTTAAATGGTCGCATTAGTGGTATACTGCTGCACCTTTTTGAACAGGTAGGGCCAGTTAAGCTGGCGGTTACCCGACTTTAGCGAGGCCACAGATGATTCGGCAACGTACCTTGAAAAGCGCCATTCGCGCGACTGGCGTCGGCCTGCACAGCGGCAATAAAGTGTCCCTGTGCTTGCGTCCTGCGCCTGTGAACACGGGTATCGTCTTTCGCCGGGTCGACCTTGACCCGGTCAAAGAGATCCCGGCTGACGGCCGGCTGGTCCAAGACACCATGCTCTGCACCTGCCTGCACGGTGAAGAGGGCGTCAAGGTCGCCACCATAGAACATCTGTGTGCCGCCCTGGCGGGCCTGGGTATCGATAACCTCTATGTGGAAATCGACTCCCCGGAAATCCCGATCATGGACGGCAGTTCCAGCCCCTTCGTGTTCCTCCTGCAGTCTGCCGGCGTGGAGGAGCAGAATGCCGCCAAGAAATTCATCCGTATCAAGGACGTGATCCGGGTGGAAATGGGCGACAAGTGGGCCGAGTTCCGTCCTTACCAGGGTTTCAAGATGGATGTGGCCATCGACTTCAACCATCCGGCGATGGAAGGGCGCAACCAGCGCCTGGTGATGGATTTCTCCACCACCTCTTTCGTTAAGGAAGTGAGTCGCGCCCGTACCTTCGGCTTTATGAAGGACATCGAGACCCTGAGGGCCAACAACCTGGCCTTGGGTGGCTCCATGGAAAATGCCGTGGTGCTGGACGAGTACAAGATCCTCAACGGTGAAGGCCTGCGCTACGAAGACGAGTTCGTCAAGCACAAGCTGCTGGATGCCGTGGGTGACCTGTACCTGGCCGGCCATTCCATCATCGGTGAATTCCGCTCCTACAAGTCGGGCCATGCCCTGAACAACCTGATGGTCCGCGAGATCCTCGCCCATCAGGAAAAATGGGAACTGGTGACCTTCGAAGACGAAGGGGATGCCTCACCCATTTCCTACCTGTCGCCGGGCTTCAGCCTGGCCTGATTCAGTCTTCCAAGTCTTTCTGGCGGCGCTCACTGAGCGCCGCCAGTCTTTTCAGGCTCTCACTCAGCTTTCCTTCGGTGCTGTCGGCCAGGGCATTAAGCTCCTTGGCGGTACGACTGCTGATGGTCCTTTTATTGGGACTGTATTGGGGCGTCAGCTTTTCGGCTTTGGCCAGGCCCGGGTTGATCCCGAATTCAAGGCTGGTTAGGCTGGGGTCTATTTGCCGCATTTGGCTTAACAACAAGGACCGTTGCAGGCGCAACTGGCTGAGCCAGGCAGCGCTGGCGGCCTCGATCACCAAGATACCGCTACGCAGGTTGGCAACCCGGCTGTGTTTGGCCAGGGGGCCTTGGACCTGCTGCTGGTAAGCCTGCTGCAGGGCATTGAGCCGGGACGCCTTGCGTGACAGCTCAGCCAAGCCAGACAGGCTCTGGCCCAGCAGGTGTTCCAGGGAGCTGGGGTGGTCGGACATAACAAAGGCCTTCACCATGACATTGACCTTCATTATCCATGGCCCAAGCCGGAAACGGCAATGGCAGCTTTCCCTGTGGTTGCTGCTGATGGGGCTGGGGGTGCTGGCGATGTTGCTGTGGAGCCTGGTGCCCAAAGCCGAAGCGCAGCCAGCGGGGCAGGGTGGGCCAAGCCTGGCCGAGGCCCGTTGGCAACAGTTGCAGCAGCAGCTGGCCCAGGTGCAAGGGGAATTGGCCGGTTTGCGGGTTCGCGCCGAGCTGTTGTCCCGGCAGCAGGGCCTGGGGCCCTTGAAACTGGACGACAGCCAAGGAGAACTGGTGCAATTGGACCAGGCCTTTTCGCTACTTGAAAGTTGGCAGGGGCGCCTCCATATGCCTTCCATAGGGCAGCCATTGACCTCCAGTCGCAAGGCCTCCGGCTTTGGCTTCCGCCAGGACCCTTTTACCGGTAAGCGCCGCTGGCACGGCGGCTTGGATATGTCGGCCAAGGCCGGCACCCCGGTGCTGGCCAGCGCAGGGGGTATAGTGACCTTCGCCGGCAGTTATGCCGGCTACGGCTTGCTGGTGGAAATAGACCACGGCGGCGGTATGGTGACCCGTTACGGGCACAACAGCGCCTTGCTGGTGAAAAGGGGAGACAAGATAGCCAAGGGGCAAACCATAGCGCAGGTGGGCCAAAGTGGCAGGGCCACGGGCCCGCACCTGCACTTCGAAGTGCTGGCCATGAACCAGCCCCAGAACCCGGCGCATTTTGTCTATCGCCCTGGCGGGCTTTAAGGAATAATAGCCGGCACCCTAGCCGGGCCACGTATCAGAAAAAGACAGGATTATGTTCACACAACTGCTCACCAAGATCATCGGTAGTCGCAACGACCGCACTATCAAGCGCCTCGGCAAGGTCGTGGCCCAAATCAATGCTATGGAGCCCCAGTTCGAGGCCCTGAACGACGCCGAACTGGGCGCCAAGACCGACGAGTTCCGTGGTCGCCTGGAAAAAGGTGAGTCCCTGGACAGCCTGATGCCCGAAGCCTTCGCCGTGGTGCGCGAGGCCTCCAAGCGGGTCTTTGGCATGCGCCATTTCGATGTGCAGATGATCGGCGGCATGGTGCTGCACAGCGGCAAAATTGCCGAGATGCGTACCGGTGAAGGTAAAACCCTGACCGCCACCCTGCCGGCCTACCTTAATGCCCTGGAAGGGCCAGTGCACGTGGTTACCGTCAACGACTACCTGGCCAAGCGTGACGCTGCCACCAACGGCCCGCTGTTCGAGTTCCTGGGCCTGACCGTCGGGGTCAACGTGCCGGGCATGAACCCCATGGAGAAGAAGGTGGCCTACGCCGCCGACATCCTTTACGGCACCAACAACGAATTCGGTTTCGACTACCTGCGCGACAACATGGCCTTCAGCCCGGCCGAGCGGGTGCAGCGTAAGCTGAGCTTTGCGGTGGTGGATGAGGTTGACTCCATCCTTATCGACGAAGCCCGTACCCCTCTTATTATCTCCGGCCCTGCCGAAGACTCTTCCGAACTCTATCGCCAAATCAACACCATAGTGCCTAATCTCAAGCGCCAGGCCGAAGAGGACAAGGAAGGCGAGATAGGTGACGGCGACTTCACCATCGATGAAAAGGCCAAGCAGCTGCACCTGACCGAAAACGGCCAGGTACACATCGAAGAGATCCTCAAGGAAAAAGGCCTGCTGGGCCAAGACGATAACCTGTTCAGCGCCGGCTCCATCAGCCTGCTGCACCACGTCAATGCCGCCCTGCGTGCCCACCACCTGTTCAACAAGGACATCGACTACATCGTTGCCGACGGCGAAATCGTCATCGTTGACGAGCACACCGGCCGTACCATGCCGGGTCGTCGTTGGTCCGAAGGCCTGCACCAGGCGGTGGAAGCCAAAGAAGGGGTGAAGATCCAGAACGAAAACCAAACCCTGGCTTCCATCACCTTCCAGAACTATTTCCGCCTCTACGACAAGCTGTCCGGTATGACCGGTACCGCCGACACCGAGGCCTTCGAGTTCAATCATATTTACGGCCTGGAAACGGTAGTGATCCCCACCAACAGGCCCATGGTGCGCCAGGATCTGCCTGACCAGGTTTACCTCTCCGCCGAGGAGAAGTACGAAGCCATCATCAACGACATCAAGATCCAGCGCGACAAGGGTCGCCCCAGCCTGGTGGGCACCATCTCCATCGAGTCCTCGGAACTGCTGTCCAGGCTGATGAAAAAAGAAGGCATCCCCCACCAGGTACTGAACGCCAAGTACCACGCCATGGAAGCCGATATCGTCGCCCAGGCCGGTCAGCCCGGCGCCGTGACCATCGCCACCAACATGGCTGGCCGTGGTACCGACATCATCCTCGGCGGTAACTGGCAGTCGGAAATCGACAAGCTGGAAGAGCCGACCCAGGAGCAGATCGACGCCATCAAGGACAAGTGGAAACTCAGCCACCAACAGGTGCTGGATGCCGGCGGCCTGCACATCATCGGCACCGAGCGCCATGAATCCCGCCGTATCGACAACCAGCTGCGTGGCCGCTCTGGTCGCCAGGGTGACCCGGGTTCCAGCCGTTTCTACCTGTCCATGGAAGACGCCCTGATGCGGATCTTCGCCTCGGACCGGGTCACCAACATGATGAAGCGTCTGGGCATGCAGCACGGTGAAGCCATCGAGCATCCCTTGGTCAACCGTGCCATCGAAAACGCCCAGCGTAAGGTGGAAGGCCGTAACTTCGATATTCGTAAGCAGCTGTTGGAATACGATGACGTGGCCAACGATCAGCGCCGGGTGATCTACGAGCAGCGCAACGAGATCATGGATAGCGCCTCCATCAAGGAGACTATCGACGCCATCCGTACCGACGTCATCGACAAAACCATCGCCAGCTATATCCCACCCCAGTCCCTGGAGGAAATGTGGGACGTGGACGGCCTGGCCGAACGCCTGCGTGGCGACTTCCATGTAGTGCTGCCGTTGCAGCAGTGGCTGGACGAAGACGACAAACTGGACGAAGAAGGCCTGACCCAGCGTATCCACGAAGCCGTGGAAGGGAGCTACCAGGCCAAGGAAGAGGCGGTAGGCGCCGAGGTGATCCGCCACTTCGAGAAGGCGGTGATGCTGCAGAGCCTGGACGGCCTCTGGAAAGAGCACCTGGCGGCCATGGACCACCTGCGCCAGGGTATTCACCTGCGCGGCTACGCCCAGAAAAACCCCAAGCAGGAATACAAGCGCGAAGCCTTTGAGCTGTTCACCGACATGCTGGAGACCCTCAAGCACGACGTGGTCAGCATCCTCTGTAAGGTAAGGGTGCAGGCCGAGGAAGACGTGGAAGCCGTTGAAGAACAACGTCGCCGCGCCGAAGCCGTGCCTCATCAGTATCAGCACGCCTCCAGCGGCGCCCTCACCGAAGAAGAAGAGGACGCCGAGGTCAGCACCGTGATGCGCGATGGCCCCAAGGTCGGCCGCAACGATCCTTGCCCCTGCGGTTCGGGTAAGAAGTTCAAGCAGTGCCACGGCAAGTTGGTCTGATAACGAATAAAAAGTGGCCCGCAAGGGCCACTTTGGTTTTAGGAGTAGGCAATGAAAAAAGTGGTGCATGTGGCTGTAGGGGTCATCGAAAACGGCCGGGGTGAGGTCTATGTCACCAAGCGCCTGGACCATCAGCACCAGGGCGGCAAATGGGAATTCCCCGGCGGCAAGGTGGAAGACGGGGAGTCATTGCTCCACGCCCTGGACAGGGAGCTCAGTGAAGAAATCGGTATCAATGTGGTAGCGGCCGAACCCCTGGTGCTGGTGGAGCACGATTACGGTGATAAGGCGGTCAAACTGGATGTCTGGCTGGTGCGGGGCTTTGTGGGCCAGCCCAAGGGCCTGGAGGGCCAGGAAGGGCGCTGGGTTCACGCCAGGGACTTAGACAGCCTCACCTTCCCCGACGCCAACGGGCCTATCATCAAAGCGGTACAGGCCCTTTACTGAGGTGACTATGGAACTGCTCTGCCCCCACTGTCAGCAACTGAACCGGGTACCCCAGGACCGCCTGGGCGAGGGACCCAAGTGTGGCGCCTGTAAAAAAGCGCTGCTGGACGGCAGCCTGATGCAGCTGGATGATGGCAGCCTGGCCCGGGCCCTGGAACGCCATGGCCTGCCGCTCCTGGTGGACTTCTGGGCAGATTGGTGCGGCCCCTGCAAGATGATGGCACCGGCCTTTGCCGAGGTGGCCAAGGACTTTGGCGCTACCTTGAGCTTTGCCAAGGTGGACACGGCGCAGGCGCCTCAGGCCAGCAGCCGCTTTGCCATCCGTTCTATTCCCACCCTGATCCTCTTCCAACATGGCCAGGAGCAGGCCCGGATAAGCGGTGCGCTCAGTGCCCTTCAACTGCGCCAGTGGCTGGCCAGCCATAAGCCTGATCTGCGCTAAGGTTTATTTAAGCTCTCTGGGCCATGCTTGGGCCTTGTCCAGGGAGGAATCATGCTGCGAAACACCCCATCTCAATACGGCCTGGTGGCCAGGCTGCTGCATCATCTGATGGCCCTGTTGGTGCTGGGCCTCTTTCTGCTTGGACTGGTGATGGACCTGCCGGAAAAAGGCGGTGCCCTGGCCTCGGCCTTAAAGGCCCTGCATCTTAACCTGGGCACCCTGGCCATGCTGCTGCTGATACTGCGCAGCCTCTGGCGCGCCAGCAATCCCATACCCGAAGCCGGCTTATCCGCCCCAAATGCCCGCTGGGCCCATATCGGCCACCTGGCACTCTACGGTGCCATGGCCCTGCAGATGTTGCTTGGGCTGCTTATTTTGCTAAGCCGCAGCCGCGATACGCCCCTGTGGTGGGGGCTGACCTTGCCCGGGGCCGGCTGGTCCTGGCTCCATAAGGCTGCAGAAGAGGCGCACCAGTGGCTTGCCTGGGGGCTGATGGCCCTGGTTGCCGGCCACCTGGTGATGGTGCTGGTGCACAAAGCCAAGGGGGACAGCAGCCAAAGAGGCATGCTGAAGCGGGACTAGGGTCACCAATGGAGGGTGGGCCGGGTCTGCCAAAATCTGTACAATGCCGCGCTTCGTGTTTCGCTAATTTGTACAGGTAACCTGACATGAGCTGGCGCCAGCAGTGGTTTTCCAATCCCCGTGGTGATGTGCTTTCCGGTTTGGTGGTGGCTTTGGCCCTGATCCCGGAAGCCATAGCGTTCTCCATCATCGCCGGAGTCGACCCCAAGGTCGGCCTTTATGCGTCCTTCTGTATCGCCGTGGTGACCGCCTTTACCGGTGGCCGGCCGGCCATGATCTCGGCTGCTACCGGCGCCATGGCCCTGTTGATGACCACCCTGGTCAAGGACCATGGCCTGCAGTACCTGCTGGCAGCCACCCTGTTGACCGGTGTCTTTCAAATCATCGCCGGCTGGTTGCGCCTGGGTGAGCTGATGCGTTTTGTGTCCAGGGCTGTGGTCACCGGCTTCGTCAATGCTCTGGCGATCCTCATTTTCATGGCCCAACTGCCGGAGCTGACCAATGTTACCTGGCCGGTCTATGCCATGACCGCCGGCGGCCTGGCCATCATTTACCTCTTCCCCTACGTCACCAAGGCGGTGCCGTCGCCCCTGGTGTGCATTCTGGTGCTGACCGCCCTGTCCCTGTACCTGGGCTTGGATATCCACACCGTCGGTGACATGGGGGCACTGCCCGACAGCCTGCCGGTGTTCCTGCTGCCCGATGTGCCGCTGAATTTCGAGACACTGGCCATCGTTGCCCCCTACTCACTGGGCCTTGCGGTAGTGGGCCTGCTGGAGTCGATGATGACCGCCACCATAGTGGACGATTTTACCGACACCGAGTCCGACAAGAACCAGGAGTGCCGTGGCCAGGGCTACGCCAATATCGTTGCCGGCCTGTTTGGCGGCATGGCCGGTTGCGCCATGATTGGCCAGTCGGTCATCAACGTGAAATCCGGTGGCCGTACCCGCCTTTCCACCCTGGTGGCCGGGGTCTTCCTGCTGATCCTGGTGGTCTTTTTGGGTGACTGGGTCGCCCGTATTCCCATGGCGGCCCTGGTGGCCGTGATGATCATGGTGTCCATCGGTACCTTCAGTTGGGCGTCCATCCGCGACATCCGCAAGAACCCGCCCAGCGCCACCCTGGTGATGCTGGCGACAGTGGTGATGGTGGTGGCCACCCACAACCTGGCCAAAGGGGTCTTTGTGGGGGTACTGCTGTCCGCCTTGTTCTTTGCCAGCAAGGTCGGCAAAGTGCTCTTTGTAGGCAGTCGCCAGCAAGGGGATGTACGCGAGTATCAGGTGGTGGGACAGGTGTTCTTCGCTTCGGCCGATGCCCTGGTGAAAAAATTCGACTTCAAAGAAGCAGTCGGCAAAGTACACATCGACGTCAGCCAGGCCCATTTCTGGGATCTCACCGCCGTAGCGGCCCTGGACAAGGTGGTGCTCAAACTGCGCCGCGAAGGGGCAGAAGTAGAAGTGCTGGGCCTGAACGAAGCCAGCGCTACCCTGATGGACAAATTCGCAGTGCATAATAAGCCAGAAGCCGTTGGTAAATTGACGGGACACTAAGGAAAGCGCATGACTACAGACGTAATGGCCTGCCTGGACGGCTCTGAACATAGCCAGGCCGTTTGCCAGTATGGAAGCTGGGCGACTGGCCAGCTCCAGGCTCCTTTGACCCTGCTGCATGTGTTGGAGCACCATCATGGCCTCCATGGCGGCGATTTTAGCGGTGCCATTGGCCTGGGCGCCCAAGAAGCCCTCATCGAAGAAATGGCAAGGCTGGACGAAGCCCGGTCCAAGTTGGCCATGGAGCAGGGCCGGCAGATGCTGGAAGGAGCCAAGGCCAGCCTGGCTGGTGTGGGGCTTGGGGATATTCAGGTACGCCAGCGCCATGGCGAGCTGGTAGCCAGCCTCAAGGAGCTGGAAGACCAGACCCGGCTTTGGGTCATGGGCAGGAGCGGCGCCGGTGCCCAGGGCGACTTGGGCCTGCACGTGGAAAGGGCTGCCCGAGGCTTGAGCAAGCCGCTGCTGCTGGTACCCGGCGCTTTCAAAACACCTCAATCGGTGCTGATTGCTTTCGACGGCTCACCTACCACCCGCAAAGCGCTGGAGCTGGTGGCCAAAAGCCCCCTATTCAAGGGACTGCCCTGTCATGTGGTGATGGTAGGGGATAACAGCGAAGACCAGCAGGTACAGCTTAAGTGGGCTCTTAGCCAGCTTAATCTGGAAGGACACCAGGCCCAGGGCACTATCATCGCCGGTGAAGTGGAAAAGGTACTGACCCAGTATCAGCAGCAACAGGAGATTGACTTGATGGTGATGGGGGCCTACGGCCATTCCCGCATTCGCCAGTGGCTGCTGGGTTCCACCACCAACGCCATGCTGCGGGCCAGCAATGTGCCCATACTGTTGATGCGCTAAAAAACGCGGCCCTTGGGCCGCGTTTTTTGTCAGAGGATACGCATGGAAAGGTCGATGGCCGTCACATGCTTGGTCAAGGCGCCACTGGATATGAAATCCACGCCGGTGGCGGCGATGGCGGCCAGGGCCTGGTCGGTCACATTGCCGGAAACCTCCAACTTGGTGGCCGGGCGCTGCTGGTCACGGAGGGCCACGGCGCTGTACATATCTTCATAGCTGAAGTTATCCAGCATGATGATATCGGCTTCTGCTGCCAGGGCCTCTGCCAACTCGCCCATATTCTCCACTTCCACTTCCACTTTCTTGCCTGGGGCAATACGGTGGGCTTCACCAACGGCATTGGCAATAGAGCCGGCGGCCAGTATGTGGTTTTCCTTGATCAGGAAGGCGTCAAAAAGACCTATGCGGTGGTTAACACCGCCACCGCAGGTTACGGCGTACTTTTGTGCCAAACGCAGGCCAGGCACCGTTTTACGGGTGTCCAGCAGCCGGGTCTGGGTGCCTGTGAGCTTGTCGGCGTAAAACCGGGTAACAGTGGCAGTGCCGGACAGCAATTGTACGAAGTTAAGGGCGGTGCGCTCACCGGTCAGGAGCTGCCTGGCAGGCCCTTGCAGGGTAAAGAGGGTAGCACCGGCTTCGACCCGCTCGCCGTCTGCCACCAGAAAGTCCAGCTGCACGTCACCACCCAGGGCCTTGAAGGTTTCTTCTACCCAGGCCTTGCCGCAAAAGACCATAGGCTCGCGGGTAATGACGCGGGCCTGTTTTACTTCATCTGCTGGCACCAACAGGGCAGTAATGTCACCCCCTGCGTCCACGCTGCCACCCAGATCTTCTTGCAGGGCCGCAGCCACCTGCTTGGCAATATCCTGTTGCAGAGCCATCTGTTACCGCTGTTCTATCCCAAAAGACAAGACCGCTATTCTACCGCCAAGGGGCACCAAGCCAAAAGGTTGCGTGTTGTAACTTATGTGAAACAGTGACCAGGGGTGACGGTGGTGCAGGCTTTTTTCTGGAAACATAAAGCATTTTACGCACTTAGCTAAGCGGTGATGCTCTGGTTGGCCTGGTTGGCTTGCCTGAGGATCCCCCAAGCCTTGACATAGGCAACAAAATTTTGACAAGCCCCTTGGCGAAAGCCGCATCGGGCGTTAATAATTGGTTCAGCCCTGCTTGCGGGCACCTTAACAAAACAAAGTTGTAGAAGAGGGGATTTACCATGAAGAAACAACAAGGCTTTACCCTGATCGAACTGATGATCGTGGTCGCGATCGTAGGCATCCTGGCTGCCATCGCGCTGCCTGCTTATCAGAACTACACCAAAAAATCGCGTTTTGCTGAGGTCGTAGCATCCACTGGTGCGATCAAAACTCAGATAGAGGTGTGCACCCAGACTGGCGAAACAGTTTTGGCATCCTGTGCGACTGGCCCGCTGATTGCTGGTGCCACCGGCGCTCAGTACGTTAATGGTATCACCGTAACTGGTTCAATGACTGCGCCAGTGATCACCGCTACAGCAGCAAACGCAGGTGGTTTGAGCACTTCTGACCAATATATTTTGACAGGTGCAGCCAGTGCTGGTGCCGTTACCTGGACTAAGGGTGGTAGTTGCGTAGCTAACAACCTGTGCTAAAAGCGATGGATGAGAGGAGGGTTTCTTACCCTCCTCTTGCCACTTGCTTCGGTTAACCCATGTCAGGATTCCTTCCCGTTGCCAAAGGCACCCTCGCCCTTCTCCTAAGGCGAGGCAAGATCACCCAAGCCACAGCCGAAGAACTGCTTAAGGAAAACCACTCCGGGCTCATCCCCCTGTTTGACGTCCTTAAGAAGTCGGAGCTGAGCGCCGAGGCTTTTGCCAAGTTCCTCTCCGAGCAATACGGCTTGCCGGTTTTCGACCTGAGCAAGTTTGATGTCGATACCATTCCCAGCACCCTTTTGAATGAGCAGCTCATTCAAAAGCATGCTGTACTGCCGCTGTTCAAGCGCCAGAATCGTATCTTTATTGCTACCGCCGACCCGTCCAACCAGGCGGCCTTGGAAGACTTTCGTTTTAACCTGCGCCTGCCCACCGAGCCGGTGTTGGTTAACGCCGACGAGTTGGCCAAGTCCATAGACAAGCTGCTGGAAAAGACCGGCGCCAGCCTGGATATAGGTGACGTCAACGACTCAGAGCTTGCCGACCTGGCCGTGGATGAAGAAGACGAGAAGGAAAGTGACCTTGCCACTGGCAAGGACGATGACGCCCCTATCGTCATTTACGTCAACAAATTGCTGATGGACGCTATCCGTAAGGGCGCTTCGGACCTGCACTTCGAGCCCTACGAGAAGAGCTACCGGGTGCGCTTTCGCATCGACGGCATTCTCCATGAAGTGGCGGCGCCACCGGTGTCGGTGGCCAATCGTCTGGCAGCCCGTATCAAGGTCATGTCCAAACTGGATATCGCCGAGCGGCGTATCCCCCAGGACGGTCGCATCAAGCTGCGCCTGTCCCGCAAAAAAGCCATCGATTTTCGTGTCTCGACCCTCCCAACCTTGTGGGGCGAGAAGATCGTTATGCGTATCCTTGACTCCAGCTCTGCGCAGCTGGGGATCGATATGCTGGGGTATGACCCTGAGCAGAAACGGCTTTACCTTGAGGCACTGCACAAACCCCAAGGCATGATCTTGGTAACGGGGCCTACCGGGTCAGGTAAGACGGTCTCCCTTTATACAGGTCTGAATATCCTCAACACCGAAGAGCGCAATATTTCCACCGCAGAAGATCCGGTGGAGATCAACTTGCCCGGGGTCAACCAGGTGCAAATCCATGCCAAAGCCGGTATGACTTTCGCCTCGGCACTGCGGGCCTTTCTGCGCCAAGACCCGGACATCATCATGGTGGGGGAGATCCGGGATCTGGAAACGGCGGAGATCTCCATCAAGGCGGCCCAAACCGGCCACTTGGTGCTCTCGACTCTGCACACCAACTCGGCCTCTGAAACCCTGACCCGTCTGGTCAACATGGGGGTGCCGCCTTACAACATTGCCTCCAGCGTCACCTTGGTTATCGCCCAGCGTCTGGGACGGCGCCTGTGCCCAACCTGCAAGCAGCCGGAAAATCTGCCCAAAGACGAATTACTGCGCCAGGGGTTTAGCCCCCGGCAGATAGAAGAAGGCTTTACCCTGTTTCGACCTGTCGGCTGCAGCGAATGCACAGGCGGCTATAAAGGAAGGGTAGGGGTATACGAAACCATGCCTATGACAGAGGCACTGGCCAAGATAATCATGGAAGGTGGGAACTCGCTGGATATTGCCGCCCAGGCCCAGCGGGAGGGGATCAAGAACTTGCGTCAATCCGGTTTGGAAAAGGCCAGGCAGGGGGTGACTTCCCTGGCTGAGGTCAACCGGATCACCAGCTACTAAGGAGTTGCCATGGCAACCGCAGCGGCCAGTAAACGAAAAATAGAGGCCCAAAAGCTGGAAATTTTCACCTGGAAAGGGCTTAACCGCCGGGGTGAAAAGGTCCAGGGGGAAATGACCGGGATCCGGATTAACGAGATCAAGGCGCAGCTCAGGGCCCAGGGGATCACCCCCAAGGAGGTCAAGCGTAAACCCAAATCGCTGTTCTCCTTCGGGCAAAAAATTGATGCGGCAGATATCGCTGCCATTACCCGCCAGTTGGCTACCATGCTGGCCTCAGGGGTACCTTTGGTACAGTCCCTGGATATCGTCTCCAAGGGCCATAAGAAAGATGCCGTGCGGGAGATGATGGTTAAGATAAGTGCCGACGTGCAGGGAGGCACCCTGCTGTCAGAGGCCCTGGCCAAGTATCCTGTGTACTTCGACTCCCTGTACCGGGACTTGGTGGCGGCCGGTGAACACTCCGGCGCCATGGAGACCATGTTCGACCGGATAGCCACCTACAAGGAAAAGCAGGAAGAACTGAAAGCCAAGATCAAAAAAGCGTTGTTTTACCCCTCGGCCATCGTCTTCGTGGCCATAGTGGTCACTGCCATACTGCTGATCTTCGTGGTGCCCCAGTTTGAGGATATCTTCCATTCCTTCGGCGCCGAACTGCCAGCCTTTACCCAACTGTGGATAAGCATTTCCCATGCCGTGCAGAATTCCTGGTACGTCATCTTGGCAATACTGATCGCAGGGGCTTTGCTGTTTCGCTCCATGCACCGCAAGTCGCAGAATGTCAGGGATAAGACCGACAAGTTCGTGCTGCGGATCCCCATAGTGGGCCCCATACTACACAAAGCCTCGCTGGCACGGTTTGCCCGCACTTTGGCCACCACTTTTGCCGCCGGTGTGCCCCTGATTGAAGGTCTGGCTTCTTCGGCCGGTGCTTCCGGCAATGCCCTTTACCGCGATGCCATCCTCAAGGTGCGCCGGGAAGTGGAAACCGGTATGCAGATGAACGTGGCCATGCGTACCACCCAGGTGTTTCCGGAATTGATCATCCAGATGGTACTGATCGGTGAGGAATCCGGCTCCATCGACGAGATGATGTCCAAGGTGGCGCAGATTTACGAACGGGAAGTGGATGATGCGGTGGACGGCCTGATGAGCCTCTTGGAGCCGGCCATTATGATAGTGCTTGGCCCTATCATCGGTGGCTTGGTCGTGGCAATGTACCTGCCTATCTTCCAGTTGGGACAAGTGGTTGGTTAAAGCCCCATGCAATGGATAATGATGTTAGGCCGTGAGCCACTTTGGCTCACGGTCTTTGTTTTGGTGTTTGGCCTGCTGGTAGGCAGTTTCCTGAATGTGGTGATTTACCGTTTACCGGTGATGCTGGAGCGTCGCTGGCAACGGGAGAGCCGTGAGTTGCTGGCCTTGGAACCCCTTGCCGACCAGCCCTCTTTCAACCTGATGGTGCCGCGCAGCCACTGCCCCAAATGCCGGGCCGAGGTGGCTTGGTACGATAATGTGCCGCTGCTGAGCTGGCTTTGGCTTGGTGGCCGTTGCCGCCATTGTAAAACCCCTATTTCCGCCCGTTATCCGCTGGTAGAGCTGGCCACCGGCCTGATATCAGCGGTGGTGGCCTGGTATATGGGACCCAGTGTCATGCTACCGGCGGCATTGCTTTTTACCTGGGTCTTGGTAGCCCTGACTTTTATCGACGCCGACACCATGCTGTTGCCGGACGACCTCACCCTGCCGCTGATGTGGGCCGGTCTGCTGTTAAGCCTGATTGGTGGCTTGGTCAGTCCGGTGCAAGCTATCCTCGGCGCAGCCATAGGTTACCTGTCCCTGTGGTCAGTCTATTGGGCTTTTAAATTGCTGACCGGCAAGGAAGGCATGGGCTACGGAGATTTCAAGCTACTGGCCGCCTTAGGAGCTTGGCTTGGGCCCTGGATGTTGCCGCAAATCATACTGTTGTCGTCGGTATTCGGTGTTATCTGGGGCCTCTATGCCGCAGCACGTCGGCGTCAGGGCAGCATGCCCATGCCTTTCGGCCCCTTCCTGGCCGCAGCTGGCTGGGTGGCCCTGATCTGGGGGCAGGATATCAATGCCTGGTACCTGGGTTATTTCCAATGAGCTTTGTGGTGGGATTGACCGGCGGCATAGGTTCCGGCAAGAGCACGGTGGCGGATCTGTTTGCGGAACTGGGCATAGTGCTTGTGGATGCCGACCTGGTGGCCAGGGAAGTGGTTGAACCCGGTACCCAGGGACTGGCGGCCATAGTCGAGCATTTTGGTGCTGCGCTGCTTCAGCCCGACGGCCAGTTGGACAGGGCAGCACTGCGCCAAAGGGTGTTCAATAATGAGACCGAGCGCCAATGGCTCAACGCCTTGTTACACCCACTGATACGCAGCAGCATGGCGGAGCAGTTGGCCAACGCCAAAAGCCCTTATGTGCTGTGGGTGGTGCCTTTGCTCATAGAAAACGGCCTCTGTAAGGACTGCGACCAGGTATTGGTGGTGGACGCCGCCCCCGAACTGCAGCGCCAGCGGGTGTTAGCCCGTGACAAGAGCGCCGATGCCGACGCCATCATGGCAAGGCAGCTGCCCCGCGACGAGCGGCTGCAATATGCTGACCAGGTGGTGGACAATGGTGGCAATCTGGCCGACCTGAAAGCCCAGGTTCAGTTTTTACACCGTCAATACCTGTCGATGGCTGCCCAAAAAAGGCTATGATTGATACGACATTTTTTTGACGATGTATTGTGGAGCATGGACTGCCAGTTCGAGTTTCCCCTTTCTGAAAAATTCCGTGCCTACCTGCGGCTCGATTATCTGCTTCGGCGCCTGTTCAAGGCGGCCGACAATGCCGATTGGCCGTTTTTTACGGCCCTGTTCGATCTGCTGGATGTGCTGGAGCGTGGCGATATCAAGGCTGAACTGATCAAGGATCTGGAAAGAACCATTGAACAGTTGGGCCGCTGGGCTGCCATGCCTGGGGTGGACGCCGAGCAGTTATCCGGCCTTAACAAGGAGCTGCAAGGCCACCGCCAATGGCTGTTGACCCAGCAAAGACTGCCCCCTGGCTGGCGGGATGACCCCTTGTTGATGGCCCTTAGGGCCCGATTCAGTGTGGCCGGTGGTGATGCTCCTTTCGATCTGCCGCAACTGGCTTGCTGGCAACAGCGCAGCGCCGTATTGCAACAGGCCGACGTGGCCGCCTGGCTGGACAAAGTGGAGCCCGTTGCCCGGGCCCTGGGGCTGTTCTTGCATCTGGTCAGGGAAGGCGGGCGTCGGGAACAGGTGCTGGCCCGCAATGGCTTTTACCAGGCCAGCGCCGAAAACCTGGTGCTGCTGCAGCTTGCCGGGCTGCCTGCTGGGCTTTACCCTAGCGTCTCCGGTCACAGAGGGCGCTACACGGTGCGCCTGATGGCGTTGGGGGATGACGGGGAGACCACCGCCGTGGCTGACGATATCCCCATGGTATTGACCCATTGCAGCTGGCAGTAGGAGCAAGGTTTGGTAGTAGCATGTCCCATTTGCGGTAAGTCCGTTCCCTGGTCGGAACAGAGCCCGTTCAGGCCCTTTTGTTCTAAGCGTTGCCAATTGATCGATCTTGGTGAGTGGGCCTCGGGCGACAGGGCCATTCCCGCCGAAGAAGAATCCCCTTCCGAGTCCGACGACTTAGACTAAAACACCGCTTTTCAGCCAGTTATTGGCTTATGCTACAGTGGCTTCAGATGCTTTTGGAGTCACTGATGGCACCAGACTGGTACCCCGGCGCCCGGCGCCACCCCAGCCCCCATTTTGATGAGCGTCCCAGCAGCGACTCGCCGTCACTGTTGGTGTTGCATAACATCAGCCTGCCACCACAGCAGTTTGGCCAGGGGCTGGTGCCGGCATTTTTCGACGGCAGTCTCGATTGTCACCAGCATCCCTGGCTGCAAAGGCTTGCAGGGGTGCGGGTGTCGGCCCACTTCTTTATCGAGCGCAGTGGCCAGGTTTGGCAGTTTGTCGCGCTGTCAGCCAGGGCCTGGCATGCAGGCCTGTCGTGCTTCCAGGGCCGTGAGCGCCTTAACGACTTCAGCCTGGGAGTCGAATTGGAAGGGGCTGACCACCTGCCCTTCACCGCCCCTCAATACCAGGCCCTGGCCGAACTCAGCCGTTGGCTGTTTTCGGTCACAGAGATCGGACCTGACCGGGTCACAGCCCATGAAACCATAGCCCCCTCAAGGAAAAGCGATCCCGGCCCCCTGTTCGACTGGCTGGCATACTACCGAGCCCTGGAGTCTCACCCATGATGCTGATCACCCTTTTGGCGCTGCTGGCCCTGGACAGGGTCCTGATGCTACCACCAGCCTGGCAACTGGACAGCTGGCTGGCCAAGCTGCCTCTGGCCCTGCGCACCCCGCAGTTGCCCTGGCCCTTATTGCTGCTGGCGCTGGTAGCGGTGTCGCTGCTGGTGGACGGGCTGCTCTGGTATAGCCCCTGGATCCTGTCCTGGCCGCTGGCGGTATTGCTGCTGTGGGTCGGCCTCAGCACCACAGCGGTGCGCCAAACCTACAGACGCATGCTTAACGCCTTTTCCCGGGGCGATCTGGAAGCGGCGGACCTTTGCTCCGAGTCCCTTGAAGCGCCTCTGACCTCAGCCACCTACAGCGGCCGGGAAAGAACCATGATGGCCCTGCTCTGGGCTAACTACCGCCACTACTGCGCCATCCTCTTCTTCTTTGTGTTGGGTGGGGTAGGGCCGGCCCTGGCTTACGGCGTACTGCGCTATTGGCATGACAACGAGGTGCCGGAGGCGCGTAAGCTGATGAAGTTGGTGGACTGGTTACCGGTGCGCCTTACCGCCCTGGGTTTTGCCTTTGTGGGCCATTACTCCAGGGCCATGCCCAAGTGGCTTGAAGGTTTGCTGCACCATCCTAAGGACAACGAAGACTACCTGGGGCGGGTGGCCTTGGCTGCCGAAGAGGTGGATTGTTCCCAGCCCTGTTCCGAGAAGCCGGCCCTCTTTATGGTGGCCCTGGCCAAACGCAATCTGCTGTTCTTCCTGGCCCTGGTTGCGGCCTTGATCCTCTTCGGACTTTTGGTCTGACCAATTTTTCTCGTCAGCTTGGGGTTACAGCGCCCCAGGCTGGTTATCCACCTTGGGCGAATAGACAGTGCGCAAACCTTTTGCTAAGGTGAGTGCACTTTTCATGCTATTGGTCTGACCAATTGACACCATGGCTGGTTACCAAAGGATAAGACAACCCCGTCTGGCGGATGTCATTCAGGAACAACTGGAAACCTTGATCCTCGAGGGCACCCTGGCTCCAGGGCAGAAGCTGCCCCCTGAAAGGGAGCTGGCGACCCAGTTCGAGGTGTCCAGACCCTCGGTACGCGAGGCTATCCAGAAACTGGAGGCCAAAGGTCTGCTGGTGCGCCGCCAGGGTGGCGGCACCTATGTCAGCCAGGATATCTATGGCGAGCTGGCCAATCCCCTGTTCGAGATGTTGACCCATCACTCGGAAGGGCAGCTGGACCTGCTGGAGTTCCGTTACGCTTTGGAAGCCATGGCGGCCTACTACGCCGCCCTGCGTGGAACTGACGCCGATTTTGCCGAGATCCGCGCAGCCTATGTGGACGTGGAAAAGGCCCATAGCACTGACGATGTGCCCTTGGAAGCCAAGGCCATTACCCGATTTCATGAACTGGTAGCCCAGGCCAGCCACAATGTGGTGATCCTGCACCTGTTCCGCGTGATGAAACCGCTGCTGATCCAGAACGTGCAGTTGAACCTGGAAATGCTGTACCAGCGTTCCAGCGCACCGGAAAGGGTCGGGCAGCATCGCAAGTATTTGCTGGAATGTATTGTGTCCGGCAAACCCCAGGAAGCCCGCAGCGCCTGTGAGCAGCACCTGGCCTACCTGGAAGAAACTTTGTTGGATATCCGCCGCGAACAAAGCCGTCTGCAGCGCTCTTTGCGGCGACTGCAAAGCAAACCGTCTGGCTCTAAAACCTAGTCTATGGTTTAGAGCGCAGCCGCATCTTTAATCACAATCAGAGCAAGATAAGGAAAAAGCCATGTCAGAGAAGGTTATGCATGACGTGGACCCGCAGGAAACCCGTGAATGGCTGGACGCGCTCCAGGCTGTCATGGACGAAGAAGGTGCTGAACGCGCCCATTACCTGCTGGAATCCCTGACCGATCAGGCTCGTCGTAATGGCGCTCACCTGCCTTTCGAAGCCACCACCGCTTACGTCAACACCATTCCTGCTGGCCAGGAACCGGAAATGCCGGGCGACCAGGGCATGGAACGCCGTATCCGCTCCATCATTCGTTGGAACGCCCTGGCCATGGTGCTGCGCGGCTCCAAGAAGAACCTGGAGCTGGGTGGCCACATTTCTTCTTTTGCTTCCAGCGCGACTCTTTATGATGTGGGCTTCAACCACTTCTTCCGCGCACCCAATGACAAAGACGGTGGCGACCTGATCTACTTCCAGGGCCACATCTCCCCCGGTATCTATTCCCGCTCTTTCCTGGAAGGTCGCTTGACCGAGGAACAGCTGGACAGCTTCCGCCAGGAAGCGGACGGTCAAGGCCTGTCCTCTTATCCGCACCCGAAATTGATGCCGGACTACTGGCAGTTCCCCACCGTATCCATGGGCCTGGGGCCCATCGCCGCCATTTACCAGGCGCGCTTCCTCAAGTACCTCACTGATCGCGGCATCAAAGATTGCTCCGAGCAGCGGGTTTACTGCTTCCTGGGTGACGGCGAGTGTGACGAGCCGGAAGCCCTGGGTGCCATCAGCCTGGCGGCCCGCGAGAAGCTGGACAACCTGACCTTTATCATCAACTGCAACCTGCAGCGCCTGGACGGTCCCGTTCGGGGGAACGGTAAGATCATCCAGGAACTGGAAGGCACCTTCCGTGGCGCCGGCTGGGAAGTGCTGAAGGTGATCTGGGGCCGCTACTGGGATCCGCTGCTGGCCCGCGACACCTCCGGCAAGCTGCTGCAGCTGATGGAAGAAACCGTCGACGGCGAATACCAGAACTGCAAAGCCAAGGGCGGCAAGTACACCCGTGATAACTTCTTCGGCAAATACGAAGAGACCAAGGAAATGGTCGCCAACATGTCCGACGACGACATCTGGCGCCTCAACCGTGGTGGTCACGATCCCTACAAGGTGTACGCCGCTTATCACCGTGCCGTAAACACCAAGGGCCGCCCCACCGTTATCCTCGCCAAAACCGTTAAAGGTTACGGCATGGGTGACGCCGGTGAAGGCAAGAACATTGCCCACCAGGTCAAGAAAATGGACATGGAAGCCATCAAGTACTTCCGTGACCGTTTCAACATTCCGATCAGCGACGACAAGCTGGCTGACCTGCCTTACTACCACCCCGGTGCCGAGAGCCCCGAGGTGAAGTACATGATGGAGCGTCGCGCTCAGCTGCACGGCACCATGCCGCGCCGCCAACCCCGCTTTGCCGGCGAGCTGGCCATCCCCGGCGTCGATGCGTTCGAATCTGTTACCAAAGGCAGCGGTGAGCGTGAGATCTCCACCACCATGGCCTTCGTACGGGTGATCACGGCGCTGCTCAAAGACAAGAATCTGGGCAAGCGTATCGTCCCCATCATCCCCGATGAGGCCCGTACCTTCGGTATGGAAGGCCTGTTCCGCCAGGTGGGTATCTACAGCCGTGAAGGCCAGAAATACACCCCACAGGACGCCGACCAGGTTGCCTTCTACAAAGAAGACAAAAAAGGCCAGGTACTGCAGGAAGGGATCAACGAACTGGGCGCCATGTCCGACTGGGTTGCAGCTGCCACCAGCTACAGCACCAACGGCGAGCCGATGATCCCCTTCTACGTCTATTACTCCATGTTCGGCTTCCAGCGTGTTGGCGACATGGCCTGGGCGGCCGGTGACCAGCAGGCCCGTGGCTTCCTGGTTGGCGGCACCGCCGGCCGTACCACCCTTAACGGTGAAGGCCTGCAGCACGAAGACGGCCACAGCCACATCCTGGCCGGCACTATTCCCAACTGCATCACCTATGACCCCACTTACGGCTACGAAGTGGCGGTGATAGTGCAGGATGGCATCCGCCGCATGTACGGCGACGATCAGGAAAACGTCTACTACTACCTGACGGTGATGAACGAGAACTATCACCAGCCGGCCATGCCAGAAGGTGCCGAGGAAGGTATCCGTAAGGGTATCTACAAGCTCGAAACCGTCAAAGGCAGCGGCAAGGCACAGATCCAGCTGATGGGCTCCGGCACTATCTTGCTGCAGGCCCGTGAAGCGGCCCAGATCCTCGCTAACGACTTCGGTGTGGACGTGGACGTGTTCTCCGTCACCAGCTTCAACGAGCTGGCCCGTGACGGCCTGGATGCCGAGCGTTTCAACATGCTGCATCCTGACAGCGACGCCAAGGTTCCCTACATCAGCAGTGTGCTGGCCAAGGACGTACCGGCCGTCGCCGTGACCGATTACATGAAGCTCTACGCCGATCAGGTTCGTGCCTTTGTGCCCGGTCCTTACCGCGTACTGGGTACCGACGGTTTTGGCCGTTCCGACAGCCGCGACAACCTGCGCCGCCATTTCGAGGTCAACGCCCACTATGTGGTGGTCGCTGCCCTGTACGAGCTGGCCAAAGCCGGTAAAGTCGAGAAGAAACTGGTGTCCGAGGCCATCAGCCGCTTCGGTATCGACGCCGACAAAGTCAACCCGCTGTACGCGTAAGGAAAGAGCAATGGCAGAGACTCGTGATCTGATCGTGCCCGATATCGGCAGCGACGCGGTGGATGTCACCGAGCTGCTGGTAGCCGTGGGCGACAGCGTTGAAGAGGAACAAGGTCTTATCTCCGTGGAAGGGGACAAGGCCGCCATGGAAGTACCGGCGCCTTTCGCCGGTACCATCAAGAGCCTGACCGTCAAAGCTGGCGACAAAGTCAGCACCGGTGACAAAATCGGCACCATCGAAGTAGGCGCCGCCGCTGCTGCGCCTGCCAAAGAAGAAGCCGCTCCTGCTGCCCAAGAAGCGCCCAAGGCCGAAGCGCCAGCGCCTGTTGCCGCTGCCCCGGCTGCTGCCAGCGCCCGTCAGGAAGTGCTATTGCCTGACGCCGGTGGTGAAGTGGAAGTGGTGGAAGTGCTGGTAGCTGTGGGCGACCTGGTGGAAGTAGACCAGGGCCTGGCCTCTGTGGAAGGCGACAAAGCCGCCATGGAAGTACCCAGCCCGCTGGCCGGCAAGATTGTCGAAATCAAGGTGAAAACCGGCGACAAGATTTCCGAAGGCGCCCTGGTGGCCATCATTGAAACCGGCGCCGCAGCGCCGGCCGCTCCTGCGGCGGCTGCCCCGGCAGAGCAAACTGCTGCTCCGGCTCCCGCTGCTGCTCCTGCCGCCAAGGAAGTCAAAGACGTTGCCCTGCCGGATGCCGGCGGTGAAGTGCAGGTCGTTGAAGTCCTGGTGGCGGTAGGCGACAGCGTCGAAGCCGAGCAAGGCCTGATTTCCGTGGAAGGCGACAAGGCCGCCATGGAAGTCCCGGCGCCTTTTGCCGGCGTGGTTAAAGAAGTTCTGGTGAAAACCGGTGACGCCATCAACGAAGGCACCTTGATTGTCCGCGTTGAAACCCGGGGCGTTGCCCCGGCAGCGGCCCCCGCCGCAGCTGCCCCTGCCCCTGCTGCGCCGAGCGCCGCCCCGGCCCAAGCTGCCAAGCCGCCGCCGGTACCGCATCATCCCTCAGCTGGCGCCAAAGAGCACGCCGGCCTGGTGCACGCCAGCCCGTCGGTACGCCGTCTGGCCCGTGAGTTCGGTGTCGACCTGAGCCTGGTTAAAGGTTCTGGCCGTAAGAGCCGTATCCTTAAGGAAGACGTGCAGGCTTACGTGAAAGCCGAGCTGGCCCGTCCCAAAGCGGCGGCCGGTGCCACCAGTGGTGGCGGCAACGTGTCGGTGATCGACTGGCCGAAAGTCGACTGGGGCAAGTTCGGGGAAGTGGAAGTGGTGAAGATGAGCCGCATCCAGAAGATCTCCGGGCCCAACCTGCACCGTAACTGGGTGCAGATCCCCCACGTTACCCAGTTTGACGAGGCGGATACCACCGAGCTGGAAAGCTTCCGTAAGAGCCAGAACGATCTGCTGGTCAAGCAGAAGGAAAGCTTCAAGATCTCACCGCTGATCTTCATCATGAAGGCAGTGGCCAAGGCCCTGGAGCTGCATCCCAAGTTCAACTGCTCCATCGGTGACGACGGCGAATCCCTGGTGATGAAGAAATTCGTCCACATCGGTATCGCGGTCGACACCCCCAACGGCCTGGTGGTACCTGTGGTCCGTGATGTCAACAAGAAGGGCATCTACGACCTGGCCAAGGAGCTGGGTGAGATCTCTGCCAAGGCCCGCGCCGGTAAACTGACCGCAGCCGACATGCAGGGCTCCAGCTTCACCATCTCCAGCCTCGGCGGTATCGGCGGAACCCAGTTCACGCCTATCGTCAACGCGCCGGATGTGGCCATCCTGGGTGTGTCCAAAGCGGACTTCAAGCCCAAGTGGAACGGTAAGGAATTCGAGCCGCGCCTGATGACGCCGCTGGCCCTGTCCTACGACCACAGGGTGATAGACGGCGCCGACGGTGCCCGCTTTGTCACTACCCTGTCCGGTCTGCTGGGCGACCTGCGACAAATCATTCTGTAATCAATGAGGGGGCTTTGCCCCCTCGTTTTTATAGCGTTACACTTGCTGTGCCCTACAGGAGTGGCACCGCGCAAAGAATAACGAGGTAATCAATGAGCAACGAAATCAAAGCACAAGTCGTTGTGCTGGGTTCTGGTCCGGGGGGTTACTCCGCGGCCTTCCGTGCCGCCGATCTCGGTCTGGACACCGTCATCGTTGAGCGTTACAGCACCCTGGGCGGTGTCTGTCTGAATGTGGGCTGTATTCCTTCCAAAGCCCTGCTGCACGTTGCCAAGGTCATTGACGAAGCCAACACCATGGAAAGCCACGGTGTCACCTTCGGCAAGCCTGAAGTCGATCTCGACAAGCTGCGTGAGCACAAGAACAAGGTGCTGGGTCAGCTGACCGGCGGCCTGGCTGGCATGGCCAAAATGCGTAAGGTCAAAGTTGTGCAGGGCTTCGGTAAATTCACCGGTGCCAACACCCTGGAAGTCGAAGGTGAAGGCGGCAAGACCACCATCAACTTCGAGCAGGCCATCATTGCTGCCGGCTCCCGTCCCATCAACCTGCCGTTCATTCCGCAGGACGAGCGGATTTGGGACAGCACCGGCGCCCTCGAACTGCGCTTCATCCCCAAGAAAATGCTGGTGATGGGCGGCGGTATCATCGGCCTGGAAATGGGCACCGTCTACAAAGCCCTGGGCAGTGAAATCGACGTAGTTGAAATGTTCGACCAGCTGGTACCGGCTGCCGACAAAGACGTCATCAAGATCTTCACCAAGCGCATCAGCAAAAAAATGAACCTGATGCTGGAAACCAAGGTGACTGCCGTAGAAGCCAAAGAAGACGGCATCTACGTCACCATGGAAGGCAAGAACGCCCCGGCTGAGCCCGTGCGTTACGACGCCGTGCTGGTGGCTATCGGCCGTACTCCTAACGGCAAACTCATCGATGCCGACAAAGCCGGCGTCAACGTTGACGAGCGTGGCTTTATCGCTGTCGACAAACAAATGCGTACCAACGTGTCCAACATCTTCGCCATCGGCGATATCGTTGGTCAGCCGATGCTGGCCCACAAAGCCGTGCACGAAGGTCACGTGGCGGCTGAAGTGGCCTCCGGCCTCAAGCACTACTTCGACCCGAAAGTCATTCCGTCCATCGCCTATACCGATCCGGAACTGGCCTGGGTTGGCCTGACCGAGAAAGAAGCCAAAGAGAAAGGCATCCAGTACGAAGTGTCCAACTTCCCCTGGGCAGCCAGCGGCCGTGCCATCGCCTCCGATACTTCTGACGGCATGACCAAGCTGATTTTCGACAAGAACACCCACCGCATCATCGGCGGCGCTACTGTGGGTAGCAACGCTGGCGAACTGCTGGGTGAAATTGGCCTGGCCATCGAGATGGGCTGCGACGCCGAAGACATCGCGCTGACCATCCACGCTCACCCGACTCTGCACGAGTCCGTGGGTCTGGCTGCCGAGGTTTACGAAGGGTCCATCACCGACCTGCCGAACCCCAAGGCCAAGAAGAAGAAATAAGCCTCTTGTTGATGCGAAAAAGCCGCCCACCGGGCGGCTTTTTTATTGGCTGGGCTTGGGCACTAATCGCTGGCCGGGGCGCGCTCAACAAAAAGCCCCGGCAGGTGAACCTCGCCGGGGCTTTTTTGCGCCTAAAAGAGGCTCAGCCGTTCTATCAAAGCAAGGTGTTGATATGGCCGACCTTACGGCCCGGCCTCGGTTCCTTGTTGTACCAATGGACCTTGCCGTTGCCGGCCAGCCATTGGTAGTCCAAGGCCACCCCAATGAGGTTATCCATGCGGGTGGGCACCCAGGTCAGTTTTTCAGGGAGCGGCAGGCCGGCCACGGCGCGAAGGTGCAGCTCGAACTGGCAGACGTTGGCACCGTCCTGGCTCCAATGGCCGGAGTTGTGCACCCGTGGTGCCATCTCGTTGATGAGCAGCTTGTCGCCACAATCAAAGAGTTCAACCGCCATCACCCCCACGTAACCCAGGTGGTCCATCAGGGTGCCGAGGATACGCTCGGCCTCCGCCTGCCATTTGCCGGCCTCTGCGGCCGGGGCCTGGGTCTCTACCAGGATGCCGTCCTTGTGGATGTTTTCCACCACAGGGTAGAACAGCTTGCGGCCGTCCGCGCCACGCACGCCGACGATAGACACTTCCCGGCTAAAGGGGATCATGGCTTCGGCGATGCAGTCAGCCTCGGATACAAAGCCAGGCTCACTGACTCGCCACTGGCCCTTGCCGTCGTAACCGCCCTGGCGGGCTTTGACCACCAGCTTGCTGCCGATATCCCTCAGCAGCGGGTCGGCAGACTCGCCGGTGTTGAGCTCGCCCCAAGGGGCGGTGGGCAGACCCAGCTCGTCGTAGAGCTTTTTCTGGGGCAGGCGGTCACTCACCAATTGGTAGGTGGCCAGGTTCAGCAGCACGCCGTGAAACGGGGTCTGGGGCAGCAGCTCGCGCTCGGCGGTCACCCAGTCGAAGTCGCTGGGGCCGGTGTCACCACGGGCGTCCATCTCGGTGCCGAAGAAATAGCGGTGGGTGTCGGGGCAGTAGCGCCACAGCTCAATGCCCAGGCGCCAGGCTACTTCGCCCATCATGGCGCCAAGCTGGCCGGCGCCAATCACCAGGCCCTTCATGCCGGCAGCCTCGGGTCGGGGTTGGCCAGCACCGCCTCGGTTTGTTCTTTACGAAAATCATCCAGGTGCGCCGCTACTTTGGCGTCGTGCAGGGCGACGATCTGTGCGGCCAAGAGCCCGGCGTTGGCGGCTCCGGCGGCACCTATGGCCAGGGTGCCAACGGCAATGCCCTTGGGCATCTGCACTATGGACAGCAGGCTGTCGAGGCCAGACAGGGCCTTGCTCTGCACCGGCACGCCCAGTACCGGCAGCGGCGTCATGGACGCAATCATACCCGGCAGGTGGGCGGCGCCACCGGCACCGCCGATGATCACATGAAAGCCTTTGTCTTGGGCGCCCTTCGCGAATTCCACCAGCTTTTCCGGGGTACGGTGGGCGGATACCACTTCAACATGGTGGGGCACGCCCAGGCGGTCCAGCATCTCTGAGGCGCCTTTCATGGTTTCCCAGTCAGAGCGTGAGCCCATCACGATAGCGACTTTCATAGGATCTCCAGCAGTTTTTAACCAAGGGAAAACGGTTGCGGGGCGGCATTATACCCGCTGCTTTGCAAGATCGCTTCCCTCAGTTGCCTCCCTCTGCCCCTGCTCTCAACTAAACAGTGTTCGTTTATCGAGTGTAAATCTATGCCGTAATAAAATATCGGTAAAATCTGAGTATTAGGTTGTAGTGATGCTGTATGCACCCTTGTCGCCGGGGCGTCTGGGCCTGGCCCGGCTCATCTATCCCGGGCATTCCGCCCGAGCTTTGAAAAAGCGGTTACTGTTCCTGGGGCGCAGCCTGGTTCACCACCAGGCCTACCAGGACACCCAGGCACTCTTTGCCTCTCCCCATTTCCAACCGGTTTTGCGCCGCCACTTGCGGGCTATCGAGAAGGCCTTCAAGCCCTACCTGATGGCGGGCTTGAGCCCGGCCCGGCGCTTCGCCCTGTTGGCGGGCCACTACCGGCTGGTGGCCGAGCGCTGGGACCAGGGGCAATTGGTCACATTCTTAAAAGATGGTTTGACCCTGGCTGAGCTGGACGGTCCGCAAGGGCAGGGGATGGTGGTGCGCTTGGCGTACCTGACCCAGTTTCAACGGGAAGGGGAATTGACCCTGGTGCTGGAAGTGCAGCAGGAGCGCTTCTACTCCGCCACTTTTTCCCTGGTCAGTAATGAACAGGGGCAAACCGGGCTCAGGGTCGGTTGTCTGCAAGGCCCCGGCCGCGACAGCAGCCTCGGGGAGGAGCAGATCCGTGCTCTGACCCGCCATTGCCACGGGATCAGGCCCAAGGCGCTGATGGTGCAGTTGCTATCCATACTGGCTCAGGCCTGGTCCTGCCGCTTTATTGAAGCGGTCTCCAATAAGGGGCATATCTTTGCCAGCCGCCGCTACCAGCGTAAAGGCAAGTTGAAAACGGACTATGACGCCCTCTGGGCCGAAAGCGGCGGCGTGGCTGCCGGTGAGGCACTTTGGCAATTGCCACTGCTGGCACCCCGTAAGGATCTGGAGTCGGTCGCCAGCAAGAAACGCAGCCAATACCGCAAGCGCTATCAGTGGTTGGATGAACTGGCGATGCAATGCCAGCAACACCTGCCGGGCTGACTCTTGGATTTTCCCTTTGGGCTCACTAACCTAGGCTGGTGTCGATAAAGGGAATTTTCCATGCGCCTTACGCTGTTGCTCGCCCTGCTGCTGTCTTGCCTGGCCCAAGCCGAAGTCAAAGAACAACCGCGCCCCAAGATTGCCTTGGTATTGGCTGGCGGCGGCGCCAGGGGAGCGGCCCATGTGGGGGTGCTCAAGGTGCTGGAGGCCAACCGCATCCCGGTGGACATGGTCACAGGTACCTCCATGGGGGCCTTTGTTGGCGGCCTGTATGCCTCGGGCAAAAGCGCCGACGAGATAGACAGTCTGATGCGCCAGTTGAACTGGAGCCAGGGTTACCAGGAAGATCCCGGCCGCAGCGCCCAGAGCCTTCGTAAGAAGGAACAGCGTGACCGCTTTCAATTGGGGCTGAACCTGGGCCTGAGTGACGACGGCCAATTGAAAGTACCCAAAGGCCTGCTGCAAGGACAGGCCATGGTGTCATTGGTGCGCCAGAGCCTGGGGGACCTGCCCAATTTTCAAAGCTTTGACGAGCTGCCAATCCCTTTTCGCTGTGTCGCTACCAACATTGAGAACAAGGATGCTGTCGTGATGGACCACGGCAATCTGGCCCAGGCTCTGCAAGCCTCCATGGCGGTGCCGGGGATCCTCAGGCCGGTGGAACGGGATGGCCTCCTGCTGGTGGATGGCGGCGTGGTAAACAACATGCCAGTGGATGTGGCCAAGGCCATGGGCGCCGATATTGTTATCGCCGTAGACGTCAATTCCCCTTTCCATGACCGCCAGGATCTGGATTCGGCCCTGGCCATCATGGACCAGCTTTCGCGTTTCTTGGTGCGTGACAACATGGACAGGCAAAAGGCCCTGCTTGGGGACCGTGATCTGCTGATAAAGCCGCAGTTGGAGTCTGTCTCCATGCTGGACTTTCACCTGGTGGGGGCTGCCGTCGATGCCGGGGAACAGGCTACCCTGGCCTGGCTGGACAAGCTGCGCCCCCTGGCTCTGCCCGAGGCCCAGTACCAGGCCTGGCGGCGCCAGCACAGCGCCGGGGGCCAGGTGCTGACCATCGACGCCATTGTCATCGACAGCGACGCCGGCTTTGACCATCGCTGGATGCGCGAACAGCTGGGTGTCAAAGCCGGTGCTCCCTATAACCAACAGCAATTGGATCTGGGCATTAACCGGCTCTACGCTACTGAGCTGTTCGAGCGGATCGATTACGAGCTGGTGGAGCAGGAAGGCAAAAGGGTGTTGAGGGTCAAGGCCAGGGAGCGCTCCTGGGGGCCAGGTTACCTGAACTTCCGGCTGGCGGTAGAAGACAACTTTACCGACGCCTCGGACTATCAATTGGGCATGTCCTATACCCGTACCAACCTGTCCAGCCTGGGTGCCGAGTGGCATAACGAGGTGGAGCTGGGCCTGGTTAAAAGGGCCATGACCGAGCTGTACTGGCCTTTTGACGCCGACCAGGATTTCTTTGCCCTGGGTAACCTGGAGTTTCGCAAGCAACCCCTGAGGGAGGTCCTGGCCCAGGACCAGGGCAATGTGCTGATCGAAGTGAACCGCAAGAGCACTACCTACAAGGCAGCCCTGGGGAGCAACTTCAACCGCTGGTCCCGCATCAAACTGGGGTGGCGCTACGTGGACGGTTCCCTGGAAGACGATCTGGGCATCTTCCTGCCGCCCATCAGCGGCAGCCGCCAGCTGAACTACCAGCAAAGTGGCCCTTTCCTGCTTTGGCAGCAAGACACCTTGGACAGCAGGACCTTTCCCCGCCGTGGCCAGCGCTGGGAGCTGGAGCTGCGCCGCACCCGCGACCAACTGCTAGGCAATAGCAGCAGCAACTCGTATTTCCTGGGCAAATGGCAGGGGGCCTTGTCCAGCGGCCCCCACGCCCTGGCGTTCGAGGTGCAGGCCGGCTCCTACTTCAATGACGATGCCTCGCCCCTGGACAGTTTCGAGCTGGGGGGATTTCGGAAACTCTCGGGTTTTGGTCGCCTGGCTCTGTCGGGCAACCATATGCGTTTTGCGTCCCTGGATTACAGCTACCGTTTGTTTGAGAACAACTTCGGCTTCTTTAAAAGCCCGGTATTCCTGGGAATGACCCTTGAAGGCGGTAATACCTGGGACAGGCGGGACCAGATCAGCATGGGAGACCTGGTCAAGGCGGCCAGTCTTTATGCCGGTATCGACAGTCCCATAGGCCCGTTGTTCTTTGCCTATGGCCAGAACAGCGAGGACGAGTCCAGCTTCTACTTTGCGTTAGGCGCCGACTTCTGATCTTGTTGCCCGGTTTTTGCATTTTTGTGATTTCCTTGGCGGCTGTCGTTTAACAGACGGCTGAACCCCGGTGACAAAGGATGATAAACTGAGCGAACGATCCTGCCCCCAGGGCCTCTGTATGTGGCGATGGCTTACAGGGTTGCTGCTGTGCTTTTGCGCCAGTGCCGCAGCCCTAACCAACGATGTGATAATACGCCAATGGACGGCTCAACAAGGTCTACCAAACGGATGGGTCAATGCCCTGCTGGAAGATGGCCACGGCAATCTTTGGGCCGGCACCCCTGACGGCCTCTATCGACTGACCCAGTCCAAGGCGCTGGCAGTGCCCATGGCACCCGGCCTGGACCAGATGGTCAACACCCTGGTCAAAGACGACCAGGGCTTCTTTGTGGGCACCGCCAATGCCCTGCTGCACTGGTCTCTCGGTAACGGTCTTGAAACCCTGGCGACGGCCCAACAGCAGCCGCTGCTGAGCCCAGGCGGCGTCCTGGCTGCAACCCTACATAAGGGTGAACTCTGGGCGCTGCTGGGATCGCGCAAGCTGGCGCTGTGGCACCATGGGCAGCTTAGCCTGGATGCCGGTGTCGGCATCGACGAGAACTGGCGCCAACTCACCAGTGACGGCCGCCATCTTTTCCTGCTGTCGTTACGCCAGGTGCTGGCATATGACCCCGAAGAGGGTAAAGCCCAACCCTTGGCCTGGGACAAAAGCCGTTATGGCAGTCCCAAAGACCTGGTGGTGGATCGCCAAAAGCGGCTCTGGCTGACGTCGGAAAAGGGCCTGTTCCAGCTCAAGCTGGGGCCGGACGGTTGGCAGGTGCTGCCGCAAATACAGGGGCACTACTTCCGCTCCCTGGCCGAGGACGCCAAAGGCGGCTTCTACCTGACGGGCCGCTACGGCATCCAGTACTACCATCCCGACAGCCGCCAACTGGTCGACTATGGCGAGCTTATCAAGGCACAGACACAGATTGAGGGCCTGGTCGCCATCACTGTGGACCGCAACGGCCTGGTTTGGGCCGGGGCCTTGGGGGAAGGTGTGCTGATGTTGGCCAACAAGGCCACCCTTCCTTTGGCAAGTTACAGCCGCCGCAGTGATCCTGCCCTCTCTTCGGACGTGGTTTGGGGGGTATTGCCCCAGCCTGACGGCACCCTCTGGCTGGCGACAGATGCTGGCCTTGAAAAACTGTCTGCCGGGGCGCACCGCCTTTACCGGCCAGCCGATTTCAGCATCAACGACGGCTTCTTTGCCGTTACCCCCTTCGGGGACAGGCTGGCGGTGTGCGGCCTGCCGGGCTTTTACCTCTTTGACCCCCAAACAGAAAGTTTTAGCCGGCCCTTGGAAGGCAGCAACTGGCAGGGCCGAACCTGCTTGAACCTGCAGAATGATGGCGACAGCCTGATGATAGGGGGCATGGACAGCCTGTTACGTTGGCGGCCAGGGCAGGTGGAAGGCTGGCTGTCAGATACCAACGGCAAGCCCTTGGACTCGGTGAAGGTTTTCGCCCGCCAGGGAGAGCGTTTCTGGGGGGCCGGCGCCGCCGGCCTGCTGTATCAGGAACAAGGCCAATGGACACCGGTGCAGGACCTGCCGGGTCGCCGGCTCAATGCCATAGAACCCCTCGGAGACCACCAACTGCTGATGGGCTTCGATAAGGAAGGGCTCTGGCGCCTGGACTGGGGCGGCGCTGAACCCCAATGGACCAACCTCAGCGCCCTTTGGGATCTGCCCAGCCAGGCCATATTCTTTATCCGCCGTGACGGGGACCGTCTTTACCTTGGCATGCAGAACACCCTGGTGCTGGTCCATCATCCAGAACAGCCGGCACCTGTGGTGGAAGCCTTCTTCGAGGAGGACGGCCTGCCCGACGACGAGCTGAACGAAGGGGCGGCCAAGGTGGGGGATGACGGTACCCTCTGGGTCGGTACCGCCAAAGGGGTCGCCGCCTTTGCCCGTGACAGCTTGCGCCATCGCCAGCAATACGAAGACAGTGGCGTGGTGTTTCTGCAAAGCCGCAGCAGTGGCGGCAAGGGCGGGCTCTATTGGGACATGAATAAACTGCCGCAGCTGCCGGCCGACCTGGGTGTGCTGCATATCCAATTGGGCTCCCAGGACTATGCTTCCAGCCGGGTACCCCAATTTCGCTACCAGGTGTCGGACGACAGCGAGCCCGTCACCCTCTACTCAGAGTCTCCCATAGTGCTGGGCAGCCTCGACCACGGTTGGCACAGCATCAAGGTTTGGCACACCACCTCTGGGCGCTGGCGGCCCGAGCCGCAAATACTGCGCTTTGCCATCGACACTCCCTGGTATCGCAGTTACCCCTTCTTCAGCGCCCTTGGCCTGCTGTTGTTGGTGCTCAGCCTGCTGTTTGCCCAGCAGCGCCGCCGCCAGCAACAACGGCTCCACAAGGCCTTCAAACTGGCCAAAGATTCCGAGCAGCAGCTGCGCCTGGCCATGTTCGGTGCCAACGCCAATACCTGGAGCTGGCTGGCCGAGAGCAACAGTTTTGATATCCACAGGCCCGAAAGCGAATTTGCGTCGGCAGACGGCAATGTCCACTTTGCCATGGACAAGGTACCTATCCACCCCGACGACAGGGACAGGGTTTTCGCCGCCTGGAACCAGCACCTGGCAGGGCAATCTTCAAGATACGACGTGGAATATCGGGTGATGGTCAACAACCAGATCCGCTGGATGCACGTGATCGGCCGCATCGTCGACGTGGACGAACAAGGGCGTGCCCAGCGTATTTCCGGTATCTACCAGGACATCACCGAGCGCAAGCACCTGGAAGGGGAGGTCAACCTCTATGCCAGGGCCTTTGAAAACACCGCCGAAGGGGTGCTTATCCTCGGGGCTGGCCGGGAGATCCTCTCCGGCAACCCGGCGGTAGAACGGATTTGCGGTTACGACAGGGACCAGCTTATCGGCCATCCTCTGACCTTCCTGCTGCCCGGCGAGTTCCTGGATGGCGACCTTTGGCAACAGGTATACCGCAGCGGTGCCTGGACCGGGGAAACCACCCTTATTCGTCAGGATGGCAGCAGCTGTGCCCTCTGGCTCAACGTTACCGTCATGGACGACAAGGCCTCGGCCAGCCGCCATTTCGTGGTGGTCTTCTCCGACATGACCGAGCGCAAGGCCGCCGAGTCCGAACTCAGGCGCCTGGCCAACTATGATGTGCTGACCGGCCTGCCCAACAGGGCCATGTTCATGCAGCGCCTGGGCCAGGCCCTGGCTACGGCCCGCAGCCACGACCAGCGCCTGGCCTTGCTGTTTATGGATCTCGACAGGTTTAAAACGGTCAACGACACCTATGGCCACAGGGTAGGGGATGGCCTGTTGATCGAAGCGGCCAACCGCCTGCAAGAGGTGGTGGGTGACAGGGACACGGTGGCGCGTCTGGGGGGCGACGAGTTTGTGGTGATCATCCACGAGGTGGAAAGCACCGAGCAGCTCATCCCTCTGTGTGAAGCCCTGCTGAGCACCCTGGCCGAACCTTTCAGCGTCTATGGGCGCCAGTTCTTCCTGTCCACCAGCATCGGCATCAGCCTCTACCCGGACGATGGCCGCGAGCCCGAGGCCCTGCTGCGCAACGCCGACATGGCCATGTACCACGCCAAAGACGAAGGCCGGAACAACATGCAGTTCTACTGCCACAGGCGTAACCAGGAAGCCATGCAGTTGATGCAGCTGGAAGCCGACCTGCGCCTGGGGCTGGAGCGTGAAGAGTTCTTCGTGGTCTACCAGCCCCAGGTGGATGTGCTGGAAGGGGAGATAGTGGTGGCCCTGGAGGCCCTGGCCCGCTGGCGTCATCCCACCCAAGGCCAGGTCAGCCCGGATGTTTTTATCAAGGTGGCGGAGAATACCGGCCTGATTGCCGCACTGGACGGCCTGGTGCTGCGCCAGGCGGTAGCGGCCATCAGCGAGCTCAACAAGGAAAGGCGCAAACCCCTGACCTTAAGCGTCAACATCTCGGCAGCCCATTTCCGCCAGCACGATTTCGTAGCCCAGGTCCGCCAGGTATTGGACGACACCGGCCTGAAACCGGCCCTGCTGTGCCTGGAGATCACCGAATCGACCCTGATGCGGGAAGTGGGCACCGCCAAGGAACACCTGTCGGCCCTTCGCAAGCTGGGGGTGTCGGTGGCGGTAGACGACTTCGGTACCGGCTATTCTTCACTGGCCTACCTGAAGCAGTTCGAGGTCAACGAACTGAAAGTGGACAAGTCCTTTGTCAGCGACCTGACCGACAGCGAGGCCGACGCCGCCATAGTGCGCTCGGTGGTGGACCTGGCCCGCAACCTGGGGCTCAAGGTGGTGGCCGAGGGCGTGGAGACCGAAGAACAGCTGGATCTGTGCCTGGCCCTGGGCTGCTATCGGGTGCAGGGGTTCTACTATGCCCGCCCCATGGCGCTGCCCGACTTGAAGTCCTGGCTACTCGACTGGAAAGCCAGGCAGGCAAGCTGAAACATTTGCTAAAGAAGAGGGACTTTGCGGGCCAGGTCAGCCTTTGTACCATGGCCCGTTGTCATCATAAGAAATCACACCAAGGAACATGGACATGACCAAACTCAGTCACCTGGCGATGGCCGTGGCGCTCGGCCTTGGCCTGGCCGCCTGTGCCCAGCAAAGCGAAGCACCTGCCGCTCCCCAAGCCACCACTCAGCAAGCTGTTGCCCTGAGCTCCGGTATCGAGCTGGCCAACTTCGACAAGAGCGTTTCCCCCAAGCAGGACTTCTACCACTACGTCAACGGGACCTGGCTGAAGAGCACCCCCATCCCGGCTGACAAGTCCAACTACGGCTCTTTCTCCAAGCTGTATGAAGACAGCCAAAACGCCCTTAAGAGCATCATCGAAGAAGCGGCTGCCAAGCAAAACGCGGCTACCGATTCCAACGACCAGAAGATCGGCGACTTCTACAAGTCTTACATGAACACCGATCTGGTTGAAAAGCTGGGTCTGACCCCCATCAAGGGTGAACTCAGCGCCATCCGCGCCCTGGACAGCCATGCCGGCGTATCCAGTGAAATGGGTAAACTGGCCCTGCAGGGCGTGACCCTGCCGTTCGGTTTCTACGTCTACGCCGACGCCAAGAGTTCTACCGAAAACGCCGCTTACGTAGACCAGTCCGGCCTGGGCCTGCCCAACCGTGACTACTACCTGGACAAGTCCGACAAATACCAGCAGATCCGCCAGGCCTACCAGGCCTACATCAGCGACCAGTTGAAAAACGCCGGTTTCGACAACACCGAACAGCGCGCCAAGGACATCCTGGCCCTGGAAACCAAGCTGGCCGAGGCCCAGTGGGACAAGGTCAAGAACCGCGATCCCAACGCCACCTACAACAAGGTGTCTTCCGCCGAACTGGCCAAGACCCTCAAGAGCTTCTACTTCGACCAGTACGCCAAGGCTTCTGGCCTGGACGCCGCCCATGAACTGGTGGTCGGCCAGCCGTCCTACTTTGAAGACTTCGGCAAGCTGTTCGGCAAGGTGCCGGTCAAAACCTGGCAGTCCTACCTGGCTTTCCACCTGGTGGACAACTACGGTGAGCTGCTGCCCAAGCAGATTGCCGACCGCCACTTCGAGTTCCACGGCAAGCTGCTGTCCGGCACCGAAGAGCAATCCCCCCGCTGGAAGCAGGCGGTCGACGCCACCGACAGCGTGCTGGGCATGATGGTGGGCAAAGAGTATGTGGCCCGTAACTTCAAGTCTGAAGCCAAAGCCCGTATGGAAAAGCTGGTTGCTAACCTGCTCAAAGCCTACGGTGAGTCCATCGACGGCCTGGAG
The DNA here is from genome assembly GCF_000299915.1 of Gallaecimonas xiamenensis 3-C-1. Taxonomy (NCBI): domain Bacteria; kingdom Pseudomonadati; phylum Pseudomonadota; class Gammaproteobacteria; order Enterobacterales; family Gallaecimonadaceae; genus Gallaecimonas; species Gallaecimonas xiamenensis. Next base: position 8,866 of record NZ_AMRI01000017.1, on the reverse strand, counting down.
TGGATGAGCCCCGACACCAAGGTGGCTGCCAAAGCCAAGTTGGCCAAGTTCACCCCCAAGATCGGCTACCCCGACAAGTGGAAGTCCTACGACGGCCTGGAAATCAAAGCCGACCAACTGCTGGGCAACTTCCGCCGTTACGCCGCGTTCGAATACAACAAGATGCTGGACAAGCTGGGCAAACCGGTTGACCGCAGCGAGTGGGGCATGACGCCGCAAACCGTCAACGCCTACTACAACCCGGTAGCCAACGAAATCGTGTTCCCGGCCGCCATACTGCAGCCGCCCTTCTTTGATCTGAACGCCGACGACGCCGTCAACTACGGCGGTATCGGTGCCGTTATCGGCCACGAAATAGGTCACGGCTTCGACGACTCCGGTGCCAACTTCGACGGCGACGGCAACCTGCGCAACTGGTGGACCGAGACCGACCTGAAGAAATTCAAGGAGCGTACCGGCCAACTGGCAGCCCAATACGATGCCTTCCATCCCTTCCCCGATGCCCATGTCAACGGCAGCTTCACCCTGGGTGAAAACATCGGTGACCTCGGTGGCCTGTCCATGGCCTACAAGGCCTACAAGATGAGCCTGAACGGCAAGGAAGCCCCGGTAATGGACGGCTTCACCGGCGACCAACGCTTCTTTATCGGTTGGGCCCAGGTATGGCGTCGCAACTACCGCGAAGCCGAGCTGCGCAAGCGTCTCAACACCGACCCCCACAGCCCCAGCCAGTACCGCGCCAACGGTACTGTGGGCAACATCCCCGCTTTCTACGATGCCTTCGGCATCAGCGAAGGCGACCAGATGTACGTAGCGCCGGATAAACGCGTGAAGATCTGGTAAGCGTAAAAATGGTAAAAAGAACCTTCAGCTGAAGGTGAAACAGCCTCCCTCGGGAGGCTGTTTTGTTGATATCCCGGGAGAGAACAATGAGAAAAGCCCTAATACCGCTGGCCTTGTCGGTGGTGCTGAGTGCCTGTGCCATGACAGAACAGGCCGCCCAGACCCCAGTGCCTGCCGCCAAGGCGGATATCCAGGTCACCGCCCCGGTCCGCGACGCCAGCGGCCACCCGGCCCTGGAGCAGATCATGAGCGATCCCCAATGGATCGCCCGCAGCCCAGAGCAAGCCTTTATCGGCGCCGACGGCCAGACCTATTTTTGGCAGCAGCGTGAAAAGAGTGCCCTGTACGACCTGATGACCATCAAAGGCGGCCAGGTGCAAAAAGTGGCTGACGCCGACCGTTACCTGCATGTGGCCGGTGGCGTCTGGCAAGGCCAGCGCTATGCCTACATCTTTGAGGGCAACCTCTACCTGGCCGAGGGCGGCAAGGTTCGCCAGCTCACCGCCAGTGCCGACCGGGACGCCAACCCCCAGTTCCTGCAAGATGGCCGTATCGCCTTCCAGCGCGGCCAGGCCTTTTATGCCCTAGACCCGGCCAATGGCCTGGTGCGGCTGCTGGCAGAACTGAAAAACGGCAAGGCCCCGGTCAAGGTCAAGGAACCCAAGGGTTACCTGGCCGAAGAACAGCACAAGCTGATCAAGTGGGTGGCCCAGAACCACGACAAGAAAAAGGCCAGGGTTGCCGAGGAGGAGAAACTCCAGGCCGCCAACCCCACCGCCAACCCCGAACCCTTCTACCTGGGTGAAGGCCGCCGCCTGGTGGAGATGAGCCTTTCCAAGGACGGCAAGCACCTGGTGCTGGTCAGCGAAGCCGATCAGAAAGACAGAAGCGACACCGACGTCATGCCCAACTACCTGGGAGACAGCGGTGAAGTGGAAGTGCGCAAGGTGCGCCAGCGCGTCGCCGACTGGCAGCCCAACCCCCAGGTCTTTGTATTGATAGACCTTGCCAGCCGCAAGGAAACCGAACTCAAGCTGGCTGACCTGCCGGGCATCGACACCGATCCCCTGGCCAAGGTACGGGCCGAGAACCGCAAAGCCGGCTTTAAGGTGGACGACTTCAAAGGCCCCCGCGCCGTGCAGCTGATGCAGGATTGGGGCTGGAGCCAATCGGCCATCCAATGGAGCGACAGCGGCAAGCTGGCCCTGCTACTGGAAGCCCAGGACAACAAGGACCGCTGGCTGGTGACCGCCGATCTCGACAGCGGCAAGCTGGCCACCCAACATCGCCTCCATGACGACGCCTGGGTCAACTATGACTTCAACGATTTCGGCTGGCTCAAAGACGACAGCCTCTGGTACCAGTCCGAAGAGTCCGGCTACAGCCACCTCTACCTCAAGCCTTGGGGCGCCAAGGCCCGGGCCCTGACTAAAGGCGCCTTCGAGGTCAGTGAACCGGTGCTGAGCAAGGATGAGAAGAGCTTCTTCTTCAAGGCCAACGTCAAGCACCCGGGCATCTACGAGATCTACAAGCTGGATATCGCCAGTGGCACGCAACAGGCCCTGACCGACCTGGACGGCATGACCGACTACGTGCTGAGCCCGGATCAAAAGACCCTGCTGCTGACCCACTCCAAGGTGCTGAACCCGCCGGAGCTTTACAGCCTGAGCGCCGCCGGTGGCCAGCCCAAGCAGCTGACCCACACCGTCACCGACGCCTTTGCCAAGAGCCCCTGGACCGCGCCCAAGATAGTGGCGGTTCCGTCCAGCCACGGCCAGCAACCGGTCTACGCCAAGGTTTACCTGCCCAAGGATTTCGACCCGGCCAAGCAATATCCGGCCGTGGTGTTCAACCATGGCGCCGGCTACCTGCAGGAAGTGCACCTGGGCTGGAGCGGTTACTTCCGCGAGTTCATGTTCAGCAGCCTGCTGACCACCAAGGGTTACGTGGTACTGGACATGGACTACCGGGCCTCCAAGGGCTACGGCCGCGACTGGCGCACCGCCATCTATCGCCAGATGGGTACCCCCGAGGTGGAAGATCTGCAGGATGGCGTCAACTACCTGGCCAGCCACTTCGGAGTGGACAAGGGCAGGGTAGGGACCTTCGGTGGCTCCTACGGCGGCTTTTTGACCTTCATGAGCATGTATACCGCCCCTGACTTGTTCAAGGCCGGTGCGGCGCTGCGCCCCGTGGCCGATTGGTCCCACTACAACGCGCCCTATACCTCCAACATCCTCAACCTGCCGGGCAACGACCCCCTGGGGTACCAGCGCAGCTCCCCCATCTACCATGCCCAGAACCTCAAGGGTCAACTGCTGATCATGTCCGGCATCTTGGATGACAACGTCTTCTTCCAAGATTCGGTACGCATGGTCCAGCATCTGATTGAGCTTCATAAGACCAATCACTTCAGCATGGCCCCCTATCCGGTAGAGCCCCATGGTTTCCGTGAGCCCTCCAGCTGGCTCGACGAATACCAGCGTATCCTCAACCTGATGGACGCCAACCTCAAGTAAGCAGGCCCTGGCCTTGCTGCACCAACGCCGCCCTCTGGGCGGCGTTTTTTGTTGGAGTAAAAATTCAAATCTGGTCACAAAATCGCTATAATCGCCGCACCTCCACGGGCGTGGCCCGAAAGACAAACCGGTGGGCCCAGGGGTCTGCCATACAAGAGGATCGAGTCGTGCTAGAAGCCTATCGCAAGCATGTTGAAGAACGCGCCGCCCAAGGCGTTGTGCCAAAGCCCCTTTCTGCCGAGCAAACTGCCCAACTGGTAGACTTGCTGAAGAATCCCCCCGCTGGTGAAGAAGCCTTCCTGCTGGATCTGCTGGAAAACCGTATTCCCCCTGGTGTTGACGAAGCCGCTTACGTAAAAGCCGGTTTCCTGGCTGCCGTGGCTCAAGGCCAGGCCCAGTCCCCCATCGTTTCCAAAGAGAAAGCCACCGAACTGCTGGGCACCATGCAGGGCGGCTACAACATCGAGCCGCTGATCGCCCTGCTGGACGACAGCGCCCTGGCCCCCATCGCCGGCAAGGCTCTGTCCCACACCCTGCTGATGTTCGACGCCTTCCACGATGTGGTTGAGAAAATGAAAGCCGGCAACGCCATCGCCAAGCAGGTGGTAGAGTCCTGGGCCGAGGCTGAGTGGTTCAAAGCCCGCAACGCCGTTGCCGAGAAGATCACCGTCACTGTATTCAAGGTGCCCGGCGAAACCAACACCGACGACCTGTCTCCTGCCCAGGACGCCTGGTCCCGCCCGGACATCCCGCTGCACGCCCTGGCCATGCTGAAAATGGCCCGCCCCGGCATCGACCCGGATAAAGACGGCGAAATCGGCCCCATCACCACCATCGACAAGCTCAAAGAAAAAGGCTTCCCCCTGGCCTACGTGGGTGACGTTGTCGGTACCGGTTCTTCCCGTAAGTCTGCCACCAACTCTGTGCTGTGGTTCATGGGCGACGATATCCCCAACGTGCCCAACAAGCGCGCTGGTGGCGTCTGCCTGGGTGGCAAAATCGCCCCGATCTTCTTCAACACCATGGAAGATGCCGGCGCCCTGCCCATCGAAGTGGACGTCTCCAAGCTGGAGATGGGCGATGTCATCGACATCCTGCCCTATGAAGGCAAAGTGGTTCGCCACGACAGCGGCGAAGTGCTGGCCCAGTTCGAACTGAAAACCGACGTGCTGCTGGACGAAGTGCGCGCCGGCGGCCGTATTCCGCTGATCATCGGCCGTGGCCTGACCGACAAGGCCCGTGAAGCCCTGGGCCTGGGTCATTCCACCGAATTCCGCCGCGCTGCTGCCGTGCAAGAGTCCAACAAAGGCTACACCCTGGCCCAGAAAATGGTCGGTAAAGCCTGTGGCGTTAAAGGCGTGCGCCCTAACCAGTACTGCGAACCCAAGATGACCACCGTCGGTTCCCAGGACACCACGGGTCCTATGACCCGTGACGAACTGAAAGACCTGGCCTGCCTGGGCTTCAGTGCCGACTTGACCATGCAGTCCTTCTGTCACACCGCTGCTTATCCCAAGCCGGTTGACGTCGAGACCCACCACACCCTGCCCGACTTCATCATGAACCGTGGCGGCGTGTCCCTGCGTCCGGGCGACGGTGTTATCCACTCCTGGCTGAACCGCATGCTGCTGCCCGACACTGTCGGCACCGGCGGTGACTCCCACACCCGTTTCCCCATCGGTATCTCCTTCCCGGCCGGCTCCGGCCTGGTGGCCTTTGCCGCTGCTACCGGCGTTATGCCCCTGGACATGCCCGAGTCTGTGCTGGTGCGCTTCAAAGGCGAAATGCAGCCTGGCATCACCCTGCGCGACCTGGTCCATGCCATCCCTTACGCCGCCATCCAGAAAGGCCTGCTGACCGTTGAGAAGCAAGGCAAGAAGAACATCTTCTCCGGCCGCGTTCTGGAAATCGAAGGCCTGCCGACCCTGAAGGTAGAGCAAGCCTTCGAACTGGCCGATGCTACCGCCGAGCGTTCCGCTGCCGGCTGTACCATCAAGCTGGATAAAGAGCCGATCATCGAGTATCTGCAGTCCAACATCATCATGCTCAAGTGGATGATCAGCGAAGGCTACGGCGACCGTCGTACCATCGAGCGCCGCATCACTTCCATGGAAGAGTGGATCGCCAACCCCGAGCTGATGGAAGCCGATGCCGACGCCGAATACGCCGAAATCATCGAGATCGATCTGGCCGACATCAAGGAGCCTATCCTGTGCGCGCCGAACGACCCTGACGATGCCCGCCTGCTGTCCGAAGTGACCGGCGACGCCATCGACGAGGTGTTCATCGGTTCCTGTATGACCAACATCGGTCACTTCCGCGCTGCCGGTAAGCTGCTGAACAAGTTCAACGGCCAGCTGCAGACCCGCCTGTGGATCGCCCCGCCCACCAAGATGGACCGCGACCAACTGACCGAAGAAGGCTACTACAGCATCTTCGGCCGCTCCGGTGCCCGCATCGAGATCCCCGGCTGCTCCCTGTGTATGGGTAACCAGGCCCGCGTTGGTGACAACACCACCGTCGTGTCCACTTCTACCCGTAACTTCCCCAACCGTCTGGGTAAAGGCGCCAACGTCTACCTGGCTTCTGCCGAGCTGGCTGCCGTTGCCGCCATCCTGGGCAAGCTGCCTACCCCGGCCGAGTACCTGGAGTACGCCCGTGAGCTGGACGCCACTGCCGCTGACACCTACCGCTACCTGAACTTCGATCAACTGCCCCAGTACACCAAGAAAGCTGAGGAAGTGATCATCCAGGCTGCCGTGTAAGGCCAAGCCCTTGAAAAACCCCGCTTCGGCGGGGTTTTTTTTGGCCGTAGCCAAGGTCCGGCCAGCAAAAGGGGATCTCAGCCGGGCTTGGCCCTTGTCGCTTTACCTTAATGAACCCTGGCAATGCCGGATGGCGAGGGAGACTTTGATTGGTAAATACGATAGAATGCCAGGCGTAAATATGGAAAAGGAGATTGAATGAAGCTGAATAAGACCCTGCCCGCCCTTTTTGTCCTGGCCTCCGCCAGCCTCTTTGCCAAAGACATGCAGACCGATGATGTCCTGGCCGTCGTCAACGACGGCAGCATCAAACCCTTCGACCAGCTGCACGCCGACCTGCTCAACGCCTTTCCCGGTGCTCGTATCAAAGATGCCCAACTGCTGGCCCTCGGCGAGGGTTACCAGTACCGCCTGCAGATCCGCACCCAGGACGCCCAGGCCAAACAGGTACTGATGGACGCCGGCAGCGGCCAGATCCTTGGCGCCCAGCCCCTGTCCTGAGTAAAATGGCGCCCCCATCGAGGTGAGGCACCATGGAATACCAATTCAGCCACAACCCCTTTACCGGCCGCCACCAGGTGCGCATGGAATACGGTTTTGCCGCCTTTGGCCGCTTTATCGAAGATGAGCTGGGTGCCGACCTTAGCCTTGCGGCGCCGCTGATTGCGGCCCTTGCCAGCCAGGGCAGCCACCGCTTTGATGGCCGGGAATGGACCCTGGTATTGGAGGAAGGGGAGCTGGCTCTGCAGCACCACAGCCTTGGCCAAGATCAAGAGGATGTGGACCCCGACCTGGATCTTGATGACACCGATCTGATGGGCCATTGCGGCCTGGAAGACGGCCTGCAACTTTTCCGCGCCTGGTGTGCCTTCATTGCACCAGCTTAGTGCATTAGCGATCCCTACTGGTGCAGTATTGGACGCTGAATAAATGCTCTAAATTTCAACATGCTGATTACATTGCGTTTTCTTCGTTGGCACGGCCCTTGAAATAGTCAAGGTCTGTCAACAAGGAGGAAAGGCGATGAAAAAGGTCACCGCCATTATCAAGCCCTTCAAGCTCGATGATGTTCGTGAAGCCCTGACTGAAACCGGGGTGCACGGCCTCACCGTGAGTGAAGTGCGCGGCTTCGGCCGTCAAAGGGGCCACACCGAGCTGTATCGTGGCGCCGAATACCGCATTGATTTCCTGCCCAAGGTGCAGTTGGACATCCTGGTTACCGCCAGTCAGGTCGATCTCGTCATCGATGCCATCCTCAAGGCAGCCCAAACCGGCAAGGTCGGCGACGGCAAGATCTGGGTCCAGGACCTGGAAACCGTGGTCCGTATCCGAACTGAAGAGCGCGACGAAGACGCCATCTAAGCTCGTCCCCCCAACGAGAATAATTTTTAGGAGAGGATAATGGATCAACCTTCAATACAAATTGCCTACGCGCTCGACACCTTTTACCTGTTGGTATCGGGCGCTTTCGTGATGTGGATGGCTGCCGGCTTCGCCATGCTTGAAGCGGGCCTGGTTCGGGCCAAGAACACCACCGAGATCCTGACCAAAAACGCGGTGTTGTTCGCCATTGCCTGCGTGATGTACATGCTCTGTGGCTACAACATCATGTACCCCGGTGAAGCGGTTAACAGCATCTGGCCCGGCATCAGCTTCCTGATCGGCGGCGACCACAGCGTGGAAACCGTGCTGGCCGGCGGCGACGATGCCCCCGTCTATTCCGGCATGGCCGATTTCTTCTTCCAGGTGGTGTTCGTGGCTACCGCCATGTCGGTGGTGTCCGGCGCCGTTGCCGAACGCATGAAGCTGTGGGTGTTCCTGGCTTTTGCCGTGGTGCTGACCGGCTTTATCTACCCCATCGAAGGCTTCTGGAAATGGGGCGGCGGCTTCCTCGACCAAATGGGCTTCTTGGACTTTGCCGGTTCCGGCATAGTGCACCTGACCGGCGCTTCTGCGGCCCTGGCCGGCGTGTTGCTGCTGGGTGCCCGCAAAGGCAAGTACGGCAAGAACGGCGAGATCAACGCCATTCCCGGCTCCAACCTGCCTCTGGCCACCCTGGGTATGTTCATCCTGTGGATGGGTTGGTTCGGCTTTAACGGCGGTTCGGAGCTGAAAGTCTCCAACATCGACGAAGCCAACGCCGTGGCCAAGGTGTTCGTGAACACCAACATGGCCGCTGCCGGTGGTCTGATTGCCGCCCTGGTCACCGCCAAGCTGCTGTTCGGCAAAGCGGACTTGACCATGGCCATCAACGGCGCCCTGGCCGGCCTGGTTGCCATCACCGCCGAACCCCTAACGCCCAGCCCACTGCTGGCCACCGCCATCGGTGTGGTGGGGGGTATTCTGGTGGTGTTCTCCGTTATCGGCCTGGACAAGCTGCGTATCGATGACCCTGTGGGTGCCATTTCGGTGCATGGCACCGTCGGTATTTGGGGTGTGTTGGCGGTACCGTTGAGCAACGCCGAAGCCATCTTCACCGTGCAGCTGATCGGTGTGGCCAGCATCTTCGCCTGGGTCTTCATCACGTCCTTCGTGGTCTGGTTCGTCCTCAAGAAAGTGGTTGGCCTGAGGGTCACCGAGGAAGAAGAGTACGAGGGTGTGGATATGGCCGAGTGCGGTATGGAAGCCTATCCCGAGTTCAAGATAAGCAAGTAAGGAAAAGGGCGCCTTGGCGCCCTTTTTTCAACGGAACAGGTCGTTGATCATCTTCAGGGTGTCGCGGATATGGCTGAGGCGGGG